>NZ_JBHIPQ010000001.1:0-3652 GCF_042196125.1 Bartonella sp. AP280QHHD
CTATCAACATTTGATGTTTAATACCATTGAAGATGCTGATAATTTTACCGTTGATATGAAAAATCCTTCTCAATGGTTGATCCGTGTTGGTGGACGTTTGACAAAAACCATTTCCACTGAAAGCAACCGTCCAATGTCTTTCTATGGAAAAGTAAACTTGATCAAAACCTTTGGTGATAATGGTACCATCCAGATTGGCAGAGATTTTGACCTTGATCCTATGGGACCTGCAATTGAAGGCGGCGTTGGCATCAATGCGCAACTGTCTCACAATTTCTCCCTTCATGGTGATGTAAGTTATCAACAAAAGCTTCAGAAAACTGGTATATCTGGAGCAAATTTCTCAGGCGGCATACGCTATCAGTTTTAAATCAAGGCTGTAAAAATAGCCTATTCATTCTATTCAATTTAANATTTCTCAGGCGGCATACGCTATCAGTTTTAAATCAAGGCTGTAAAAATAGCCTATTCATTCTATTCAATTTAACAAAAAGGGCAGCACAATATGCTGCCCTTTTTGTACATTAAAGTCATCCTTTTTCCTTTTAAAGCACCCTTCCCTCTTTATACTTAGTTCTTTACGAAAATCTCCAAGACAAGACACAACAAACGCAACAGAGCACTTCCATCCCCAGTGGATGAAGAGTACTTCCTACTTTGAAAAAAAGAGAAGTCTATTAGAAATAAATTAATACCACTGTGTTGAAAGATGAAAGCCCACTTTAAGCCCAAGTAAGTTAGCTTTTTTACTAGCTTCTTCTACATCCTTTTTTGTTCCCTCATAACCCCAATTTGCGTCATATAATAATCCCTACCATCACGTAAAAGATGTTATGGTACCACTATATCAGTATCTCACAATATTTCTCTGAATAATAATATTCAAAATTATAATTCTTTAAATAAAATCCATTATAAATACATTTTGTATTATACATAATTAATATCAATTATTTTTTAATTTTGACAAAAAACCAAAAATGTCTTACCAAATTAAAAACAATTACTGAAAGTAATAACAACTATCCATTTTCACTTCTTCTTATGAAGTTCGCGGGGAAATGAATATTTTGGGGCTCTCATAAGGAGAATACTAGTGTATAAAACATCCCTTTTATCATGTACGGCTGCAGCCGCTATTATCCTGTTCAACATCCAGTTCAGTGCACATGCTGAAACCCTCGTAGTTTCTGAGGGAAAACAACAAGAAGTATCCGATAAAACCTACGAAACTATTCACGCAAAAGACGGTGGCAAAATCATTGGAAAACATTTAACCATTGTTACGAATAAAGATATAAACCAAGGCACAAACCAAACCGTCTATGCTGTAACAGCAGAAGGTGCTAACAGTGCGATTGAGTTACTGGATGGCACAACCATTAAAGGCACTGGTTCTGGTATTTTCTTAGGCCTTGAAGCCAAAGACGGTGCTACACTTCAAATGACTAAGGGAACAATTACATATTCTGGAATGGAGGCCTCCTCATCTGGCATTTTATCTAGCACTGGTGCTTCCTTTTCTGACAGTAAGAGTAAAAAAAACAAGCTGGAAGACGTGGTAATATCGAGTGAAAACGATAACAGTTCACTATCCTTAGGAATAAGTGCTAAAAACAGCACAGTAACCTTGAACAATGTAACCGTTACTCAAGCACTAAAAGGCATATTTGCAGATGATCACTCGACAATAACAATCTCTGGAGGATCACTCGATGGGGAAACTGATGGGGTATATGCTGGAAACGGCAGCATCATTACTTTAAACAACAATGTTACAGTCGCATCATCTAAGGGTAATGCACTCCATGCAGATGGTATAGAATCCAAGGTCACAATGAAAGGAGGGACTGTCATAGGAGGAAATTTGAATGGACATGAAAACGCATTACTTACAAAAAATGGTGGACGTATTGAAATTACGGATGTTACTCTAACAACCGATAACTTCGGAAACGGTGCAAATGCCCATGGCTTTGGAAGCATAATTGAATTAAAAGGCAAAACAAGCATTGAAAAAGTTAGAGACGGACTGAGAGCAGAAAAAGGTGGTAAAATCACCAGCGAAGATTTAACAATAACTGCTTATGAAAACCAAGAATACGGCACTTCTGGTATAATAGCCATTGATCCCAATAGTGAAATTCAATTAAAGGGGCATACAACCTTTGAAAAAGTTTCGTACGGTCTTGGAGCCTTTAATGGTGGTAAAATTACCAGCGGAGATTTAACAATAGTCGGTGGTAAAGCAATTAATGACAACCCCAATGAAGCACGATCTGGTGTATGGACATCGGGCTCTGGGAGTGAAATTCAGTTAACTGGCAAAACAACCATTCAAAATTTTGATGAAGGTCTTTATGCAGATGATGGGAGTAAAATCATTACCGGAGATTTAACAATAATCGGTGGTGAGTCCGAAGCAGAAACCGTTGGTGTAAGCACTTGGGAGGCTGATAGTATAGTTGAATTAAATGGCAAAACAACTATTCAAAATGTTGGTATTGGTCTCGCTACTGGTGAAGATGGCACAATTAAGATGGTTAATGGCGCTATTGATACTAATTCTAAAGGTCTAGATACCCAATCCGATACTCCTCAGAAGGGGAAGAAAAATACAATAGAAGCAAAAATGGCTGCGCTGGTTGTAATAAATGGCGGACATATTGATCTGACAGATGTTTCTGCCACAGCAGAAGTTGCCGGTTTACAATTCGCAACTTTCTCCGATGATAATCCAAATGGCTCGCATGATCCACAAAAATATCATAGTAATGAGATCAATCTGACCAATGCAGAGCTTCATGCTGAAAATGGCACAGGAATTTTCATTGGAGCTGTTGTTGAAAAAAGTATCGAAGATACTACAGTTCCATCAATCGGCACAGTCAATCTTAAAAAATCAGAGGTCCATGCCGATGTTTTACTAGGAAATGGTATTGCTTGGGACAAAACGTCATGGAAAGATAAAGATTTGTGGGATGGTAAAGAGGTTAAAGCGATCTCCAACGGCACCTTCACCTTAAGCACTGATCAGTCTACTCTAGAAGGCAGAGCAAATATTGCTAAAGACAGAAATGTACATTTTGATCTAAAAAACAAGACAACATGGACACTAAAGACCAGTACAAAAGAAAAAGATGCTGATGGCAATCTGCTTGATATCGCTCAAAGATCTCGTTCTGATATTTCCACGCTTAATCTCGATAACAGCTCCATTGTTTTTGAGAAACCAACAGAAGAGCATTACCAAACATTGCATATAGGTTCTGGTAAACCAGACACGCAAGAAGTCTACAATGCAACGGGTGATGCAAAGATTTACTTCAATACGGCTTGGAGTGATGGTGCTGCAATAAATGACCAAAAAACCGATAGACTTTTGATCCATGGGGATGTCTCTGGCAACACATCAGTTTATGTCACGGGGCACTTAGAAGAGAACAATATCGAAGCAAATACCTCTGCTGCTGCCAATGTCCGTGGTCTTTCACTTATTCAAGTTTCTGGAAAAGCAGAAGAAAACTCTTTCAAACTGGTAAATGGCTATACCACAAGAGGTGGCTTACCGGATATGTATACACTACGTGCCTATGGACCAGACTCAAGCCAAGGAAAAGCCGATATTGCGCAAAACCTCTTTGATGAAAAG
>NZ_JBHIPQ010000002.1:0-7486 GCF_042196125.1 Bartonella sp. AP280QHHD
TGAGCCACAAGCACAAATTGCCTATCAACATTTGATGTTTAATACCATTGAAGATGCTGATAATTTTACCGTTGATATGAACAATCCTTCTCAATGGTTGATCCGTGTTGGTGGACGTTTGACAAAAACCATTATGACCACTGAAAATGGTCCTGCCATTTCCTTCTATGGAAAAGCAAACTTGATCAAAACCTTTGGTGATAATGGTACCATCCAGATTGGCAGAGATTTTGACCTTGATCCCATGGGACCTGCAATTGAAGGCGGCGTTGGCATCAATGCGCAACTGTCTCACAATTTCTCCCTTCATGGTGATGTAAGTTATCAACAAAAGCTTCAGAAAACTGGTATAAGTGGTGCAAGCTTTTCAGGTGGCATGCGCTACCAGTTTTAAATCAAGGCTGTAAAAATAGCCTATTCATTCTATTCAATTTAACAAAAAGGGCAGCACAGTATGCTGCCTTTTTATCTCTCCCCTATTCTTTTCTACCAATACACACCGCCAACATTTTTCTTTAAGAAAATTAGTTAAAAAACTCAAGACAATAAAATATCGCGCTTTTAACTAGTAAAAATATCCCTTGAAAAAAACTAAAAGTCGATTGAAAAATCAATGAGCGCTATTTTATCGTAACCGTGTTAAAGAAAAACATGAAAGCTATGGTATCATCTTTGGTTTCATGATGTTGGAAGAGATCCCTATCAGGCTCAAGTATACAGTTTTTTGAAATTTTCTTGCCTATTTCTTTTCTTTAAGCATAAGCAACAAGTTTTATGCAAACATAACACATATCTTGAATAGAAAAACTTATAATATTAACATAATGTATTCATTTAATACTAAATGAATTTAAATATAATACATTATATGCTAAATGTATAAGTTAATTTATACTTTACACAAAAATAAAAATATCCTATTCACGTTCCATCTCTAAAATATCCATCCATTTGATATCCTTCTTATAAGCGGGGGAAGAGTGTGTGGCTCTTATAAGTTAGGAAAATCTTGATGTGTAAAAAATCCCTTTTATGCTGCACAGCTGTCATAGCTGTCATGCTATTCAACACCCATCTCAATGTATATGCTGAAACTCTTGAAGTTTCCGGCGAGAAAAAAGAAGTATCTAACACAACGTATGAGATTATTAATGCGAAAGACAACGGGAAAATCACCGGCACACATTTAACTGTGGTTGGGAATAAAGACACGGATATTTATGCTGTAACAGCTGACGGTCTTGGCAGTGCGATTACATTACTGCAAGACACAGCCATTAAAGGAACTGATTTTGACATTCGTCTTGGTCTTAATGCAAAAGATGGTGCTACAATCAAAATGACTGGAGGCATTATTACGATTTCTGAAATTGGCGCTTTCTTCGAAAACAGTATGAATGATAAAAATAAGCTGGAAGGTGTAACAATATCAAGCGGTAAAGATGGCCACTTCATGGACAAGGGAATAAATGCCGACAACAAAAGCAAAGTTACTTTAGAAAACGTAACAGTTACGCAAGCAAACACCAGTATATTTGCAAATGATCATTCTGAAGTAACGATTTTAGGAGGAGAATTTGATGGAGAACTCAAAGGAATATCTGCTACGGAAGGCAGCGCTATTACTTTAACCTATAGTGAATTAGCCGATAATAAAAAAGGCAGTGTTCAAGTTACATCATCTCATGGTGACGGACTCTATGCAAATGGTGCACAATCCACAATCACAATGATAGGAGGATCAGTCACTGGAGAAAATACAGCATTACTTGCAGAAAATGGCGGACATATTGACGTCACAGATGTTACTTTAAAAAAAGATGGCACCGGAATCGGTGCAATAGCTAATGATGTTGACAGCACAATTGAACTACACGGAAATACGGTAATTAATGACGCTGTAATTGGGCTTTATGCAACAAACGGTAGCACAATCACAATGACTGGAGGAACCATTACGGCTTTTGAAACTGGTGCGTTCTTCAATGAGAGTAAAAGCGATAAAAACAAATTAGAAAATGTAACCATTACTTATGCAAATACCAGCATAAGTGATCAAGACAAGCTAGAAAGTGTGAAAACATCGGACAATGAATTAGACCCTGGATGGGAAAGTGAATTAGAAAATGAAAAAGAAGAGTTTTTATACACAGGAATAACGGCCTTTGCCGGAAGTCATCTCACTTTAGAAAATGTAACCATTACGCAAGCAGACACCAGCATATCGGCAGAAGATGGTTCACAAGTAACGATATTAGGAGGAGCATTTGATGGAGAACACACAGGGCTATACGTAATGAACGGCAGCTTCATTACTTTAGCCAATAGTAAAGAAGGCAGCGTTCAAGTTACATCATCTGATGGTGATGGACTCTATGCAGACGGTTTATTCTCTACAATCATAATGATGGGAGGGACAGTGACTGCGGGAAATAGAGCATTATTTGCACAAAAAGGTGGATATATTAAGGTCACAGATGTTGCTCTAACAACGATGGACGGAAACGGATACGGGGCAGCTTCCACCGATCCTTACAGCTTTATTGAATTGGATGGAGAGACAACGATTACTAATGCTATAAATGGACTTGATGCGGAAAACAGTGGTGTCATCATAATGACGGGAGGAGCTGTAACTGCAAAAAGCGCAGCATTGTTTACCATGAACGGTGGATATATTAAGATCACAGATGTTGCTCTAACAACGATGGACGGAAACGGATACGGTGCAGCTTCCACCGATCCTGAAAGCTTAATTGAATTGGATGGGAAGACAACAATTAATAATGCTCTCATCGGACTTTATACAGAAAATAGTGGCACTATCTCAATGGCGGGTGGAACTGTAACTGGGAAAAGCGCGGCAGTACTTACAAAAAGCGGTGGACATATTAAGGTCACAGATGTTGCTCTAACAACAATGGATGGCAACGGATACGGTGCAGCTACCAGCGATCCTAACAGCTTGATTGAATTGCATGGAAAGACAACAATTAATAATGCTTTCATCGGACTTTATACAGAAAATAGTGGTACTATCACAATGGCGGATGGAACTGTAACCGCAACAAACATGGCACTGTTTGCAGCAAACGGTGGACATATTAAGGTCACAGATGTTGCTCTAACAACAATGGATGGCAACGGATACGGTGCAGCTACCACTGATCCTGACAGCTTGATTGAATTATATGGAAAGACAATAATTGATAATGCTTTCATCGGGCTTAATACAGAAAATAGTGGTACTATCACAATGGCGGGTGGAACTGTAACCGCAACAAACATGGCATTGCTTGCAAAAAGCGGAGGACATATTAAGCTCACAGATGTTGCTCTAACAACGATGTATGGCAACGGATACGGAGCAGCTACCTCCGATCCTGAAAGCTTGATTGAATTGCATGGAAAGACAACGATTAATAATGCTTTCATCGGACTTTATACAGAAAATAGTGGTACTATCACAATGGCAGATGGAACTGTAACCGCAACAAACATGGCATTGCTTGCAAAAAGCGGGGGACATATTAAGCTCACAGATGTTGCTCTAACAACGATGTATGGTAACGGATACGGAGCAGCTACCTCCGATCCTGAAAGCTTGATTGAATTGCATGGAAAGACAACGATTAATAATGCTTTCATCGGGCTCAATGCAGAAAACAGTGGTGCAATCACAATGACGGGAGGAACTGTAACCGCTGCAAACATGGCATTGCNGCTCAATGCAGAAAACAGTGGTGCAATCACAATGACGGGAGGAACTGTAACCGCTGCAAACATGGCATTGCTTGCAAAAAGCGGTGGGCATATTAAAGTCACAGATGTTGCTCTAACAACAATAAATGGTAACTATGGCGCAGCTACCACCGATCCTGATAGCTTGATCGAATTACATGGAAAGACAACAATTAATAATGCTTTCATCGGGCTTAATGCAGAAAATAGTGGTGCAATCACAATGACGGGAGGAACTGTAACCGCTGCAAACATGGCAGTGTTTGCAAAAAACGGTGGGCATATTAAGGTCACAGATGTTGCTCTAACAACGATGTATGGTAACGGATACGGTGCAGCTACCACCGATCCTAATAGCTTGATTGAATTGTATGGGAAGACAACTATTGATAATGCTGTAACCGGACTTGATGCAGAAAATAGTGGCACAATCATAATGACTGGGGGAACAGTAACTGCGACAACCATGGCATTGTTCGCAATGAATGGTGGACATATTAAGGTCACAGACGTTGCTCTAACAACAATGGATGGCAACGGATACGGTGCAGCTGCCAGTAATCCTTACAGCTTAATTGAATTGCATGGAAATACAGCGATTAGCAATACTTTCATCGGACTTTATGCAGAAAACGGTGGCACAATTAAAATGAATGGAGGGACCGTAGCAGCAAAAGGATCAGCATTTGTTGTAAAAAATAGCGGATATATTGATGTAACAAATGTTTCTGCAACAGCAGAAAACAGTGGCATAATATTTGATAAATCCGAGGACGATAACGCCTTAGAAATCAACTTGACAAATACAAAGATTCGCACTGAAAATAGTATTGGAATTAACGCAGACCAATCAATCGGTATAGCCAATCTCAAAAATTCAGAAATCAGTGCCGATATTTTATTAGCAGCAAAAGCTTCAACTAAAGAAAGTAATTTTGCTTTTACATTAAATGCTAATCACTCGGTATTAAAGGGAAGAGCAAAAATTGCAGAAAACAGAACCGTACGCTTTGATTTGACAAACAAGACAACATGGATATTGAAAACCAGTACAAAAGAAACCGATGATGACGAAAAACTGCTTGCTATTGCTCAAAGGTCACGTTCTGATATTTCTGTGCTCAATCTTAATGATAGTTCTATTGTTTTTAATGGACCGGTAGAAGATCATTATCATACATTGCATGTAGGATCTGGAATACCAACCACTCTAGCAGTCTATAATGCCTTTGGTGAGGCAGAAATTCATTTCAACGCTATATGGAGTGATGGTGTTGCAATAGATGCACAAAAAACCGATAGGCTTCTCATTCACGGTGATGTAGCAGGCACCACAACAGTTTATGTCAAAAGTGTTTCAGGGGA
The DNA here is from genome assembly GCF_042196125.1 of Bartonella sp. AP280QHHD. NCBI lineage: Bacteria > Pseudomonadati > Pseudomonadota > Alphaproteobacteria > Hyphomicrobiales > Bartonellaceae > Bartonella > Bartonella sp. AP280QHHD. The sequence goes on from NZ_JBHIPQ010000002.1 coordinate 5,107, forward strand.
TAAAGAGAGCGTAGAGAATGCTTCTACTCCTTCAAATATAGGTGGACTTTCACTTATTCAAGTTTCTGGAGAAGCAAAAGAAGACTCCTTTAAATTGAAAAATGGCTATACCACCATAGGAGGAACTCCTTATAAATATACGCTAACTGCCTATGGACCAGTCTCAAGCTATGGCAAAGCCAATGCTAACCAAAACTTATTCGATGAAAAGGATAAAGATTTCTGGGATTTCCGTTTGCAGCCTGAATTTTTTGACACCGATTCAAAAGTAAGAGCAGTTGTACCACAAATGGCAAGCTATTTGGTTATGCCAAATGCCCTCTTTTATACTGGATTGGCCGATATGGCCAAGCAAAATGCACTTTTAGCCAATATGAGAACAACAGTCTTGGGAGAGCAGAAAAATCTAAAAAACAGTTTTTTCCTCTCTACCTATGGGGGTACAGGAACCTTATCCTCGAAACGCGGTCCCCTTAAATATGGTTATGGTGCTGATATTCGCTACGCCGCTATACAAGGTGGGGTTGCATTGACTACGTTAGAAGGGCACAGCACTACTACACATCTTGGTCTTTTAGGCACCTATGGGCGGCTGTCTTTCACTCCAAAAGAGATGCAGGATGCAAGTAAAAGCACTTTAGATAAATGGTCTCTCACTGCCTATAGTAGCGTACAGCATGACAGTGGTTTCTATATGGATACACTTTTATCCTATGGAATAATAAAGAGCGATATCACCAATGCTATCATTGGTAAAACCGCGAAATTGAACAATGTAAAAATGTTGAGTATTTCCACCACCGTTGGCAAACAATTTTCTACCGGAATGGAAGGTTTAACCTTCGAGCCCCAAATACAACTTGCTTATCAACATTTGATGTTTGATACCATTGAAGATGCTGATAATTTAAAAATTGATATGAAAAATCCTTCTCAATGGTTGATCCGTGTTGGTGGACGTTTAACCAAAACCATTATGACCACTGAAAATGGTCCTGCCATTTCCTTCTATGGAAAAGCAAACTTGATCAAAACCTTTGGTGATGATGGTACCATCCAGATTGGCAGAGATTTTGACCTTGATCCCATAGGAACAGCAATTGAGGGCGGCGTTGGCATCAATGCACAACTGTCTCACAATTTCTCTCTTTACGGTGATGTAAGCTATCGACAAAAGCTTCAGAAAACTGGTATAAGTGGTGCAAGCTTTTCAGGTGGCATACGCTATCAGTTTTAAGGAAAGTCTGTAAATAGCCTATTCATTCTATTCAATTTAACAAAAAAGGCAGTATACATACTGCCTTTTTAATCTATGTAAGCTACTATTCTTATCCCCTGAAACTTTTTTCTTTTCTCCTCAATGATCTCCTTCCCTCCTATTTACACGAGTCACGCGGCATATTCATTATCGAATTTGTCTATAAAGCTAAGCAAAGTGTATTTTTAGATAATAAAAAGAAGACTACATTGGAAAAGATAATGATAAAAGAAACTCTCTCTTCATACCTTTTCTATGTTTATCCTCCTGTTTCTTCAATCCATTAGCTTAACACCACCCTGTAAGGATTCATTTATATGTCCATGTACCGTTTTTAGGCAAACCATTTTGACAATGCTTATCCCTCTAATTCCATACAGTATATTGATTTATAAAGATAATTCTTTGTTTTCCATGTTGAATGAGAGTCCCTAATATCGTAGGATTCTCTCATTTCAAACTTGTTTTATGTTGAAACAATTAAAAATTTTCTTGCACGTTACAAGCAGGGCTGGCGTGTGGAGAAAAGTTATATAAGAAAAGCCTGAGAAGTCCTCTCATGAACTGTCTCAAGAACCAAGGGCTTGTCACAAACATTGGGAGCTAGCAAAGTGCGATGGGCTTGCTCCTTCGTAAGCGTAAAGATGATGGAACTCTATGGCTTTAGCGTTATAGCATTCATGAACACCATCGCGAAATGGGCTGTGCTTCCTTAGAAAAATGGACTTTGGTACCCTTAGCCTCTTTAAAGAAAGCCTGTGAATAGCCCCCTCATCTCTTCTTCTTATAGCAGAAAAAATTTGCTGATCGTTTTGGTGAGTGCATCAAATAATACATCTCAACGCTATAGAGCTTTTTATAACGATTATCTTTAATAGACAATTTTTAAATATCATACTTCATAGTGCTTTTAGCATAAGCTTAACCAAGCTAGGTTTTATGAAATCCACTTTTCTCAACTTTTTATGATCATGAAAAAAAGTTTTTCTGAAGCAAAACTTCAAATCATAGAGAACATCATCGATATAATTCGTTTTGTTATTTACAATAAAAACATAATGATATAGAAACTGTCTGGGTACTTGCGCCATCAGGGGAATGAAGTAAGCATCAAAGCATACC
>NZ_JBHIPQ010000003.1:0-6850 GCF_042196125.1 Bartonella sp. AP280QHHD
GTTTTTTTAAAAACATCTGGTTTAATATCCCCTATCTAAATCCATAACTTTACCAATGGGTTTATTTGCCTCAAAATGGACTGTACAGAAGCGTTTTTAATTTCAATGTGGTTTTATCACAAAATCTTTAAATCGCTCTGTACGGTGCCTTTCTGTCAATTTAAACGCATATATATTCTCAAAATCATCAGCAAACTTCACTACTTTGCTGTTTATCATTCAATGCCCTTTAAAACTTCTTCAAGTTCTTTTTGAAGCTTTTCTATGCGTTCTGATGGCATCGGTGCCTTTTTATTTGTTTCCTTTTCAGGCTTTTCAAGGCTCCTAAGAATGTGCTTTGCATGAAAGCGAATATTGCCTTCAAGCGTCTTACAATAACGATAAAAATCTGCTGTTGAGGGCATAAAGGTCGAATTTAAGCCCTCGGCTTTGCCTTTCAAAGCGTTCTTTGTTGCCGTTTGCAATACCCAGCTGCTTATGCCTTCAAGAGCGTAAAGATACGCAAGCGCTGTCGCTTTCTCATCTGATCCCATGGGGCTCTTAAGTCCATTTGAAAGGACAAGATACGTTGTTTGAATTTCTTCTTCAGTCGCTTTCTTTTCAAGCTTTTGCAACGCATCATGAACTAATGAAGTAATTCTCTCCGCTTCTGCAATCAATGGTTTTTGCCCTGTCTTCCAATGGAACGGTGGTTCGGTTGTCATCCTCGAATAGAAATTTGTACACACTATCTGAATTTTTGATATTGGACATGTGCTGTGCAACGCGATAACTCCATCCACGCTGCTGTACTGTTGTTTCAGTGCTTGACTTTCCATAGTTTTTTCCTTTCTGTAAATCTTCAATTGCCTTGCGTACCCAGTTGCGCCATGTTGCTTGCCAATCCGTTTTGCATGCGTCCTTACCTGCCTTGGCATTCCAATAATCTCTAAATTTTGCGATTTCGACTTTCACACGCTCTGAAGGCAAGCCTTCGTTGATTGCAAAATCGTAATCGGGTTCAAAATCCGCAGGCAATCGACAACCTCTATCGGCTTTAACCCGCTTGGCTTTTTTAGGAACGTTTTCTTGCTCGTGAATGGGAGGTTGATTGTCTGATGATGTTGCGATTTGATTTGGTTCGCTTTCAATCGCATCAACCTCGATTGGCTCTTCAATCAAATCCGTTGTTTCTAAATCTTCAAATTCAGTTTCTTTTTTTGATAAAACGATAGTTTTATTTTTTTTATATATATTATTCTTATTCTGGTTCTTTATAGCTAGATTTTGCTTATCTTTTGCTTCAGCAAAAAAATCATTTTGCTTGTCGTTTGCTTCAGCAAAATTATTAACATGTTGTTTTGTATTGTTTTTTGCTTGTGCACCTTTTTTACCAGCTTCACTACGAATTTGTGATATATGATCTTTTTTATCAGCAAAATCTTTTAGCTCTTCTTCAACGCGCGTATTCCACAACCCACCATCTATCTCAACAAGTTTATCATTCCTCATTAAGTATTCGACAATAGTTGCAAATTTTTTCTGCGAGCAATTGCAAGCACGTGCAAGCGTTTCAAAATCTTCTTTAATGGGTGCTTTTTTATCGTACATGCGAACAAGAAGTGTTATATAAACGCCCCGTTGTTCCAATGTCATCCCATCTGTACCACTAATCCAATCATACAAATGAAATCTTATCCACGGCATACCATTAGACATGCCTTACCTCCATATTATTGCAAGTGAAATTATCTAGCTCTTCAGTGACGTTATTGAGTTCTTTTTCAACTTCTGAATTCCACAACCCACCATTGTCTAAACGTATGATGAATCCACCTTCAATCAAGGAATTCAAAGCTGCTTCAAACTCTTCTACTGGATAACCAACCCAAAAAGCTAATACCGTTAAGTCCTTTAAAATAGGTTCACCAGTATGGAGCATTAGAAGTCGCAACATGACATAGATACATTTCTCGGTCGGCGACAAACAACCAAGAGTAACAAGCCATCTGTCTGCAAAAAGCCTCGTCCATGGTAATTTACTGGACATACCCCAATTCCCTTTCTTTAACTAAATATAAAATTGCTAAAGCATCTGCTTCGTTATCATCTTTCGGATTGTGCCCTTTTGCACGCACCGCCTTAATCATCTCTTCTTTCGACGCATTCCCCTTGCCTGTCGTCGCTTTCTTAATCGTACTTACTGGTATCCCCTCATACGGTATCTGATGCTGTTCACACCACGCCGTTAACGTTGCTAACAAACCACCGTAAACATGCGCTGCATCTGTACCTTTATGACGCCTCACCTCTTCAAAATACACCGCGTCAATTTGACCTGCTGTCTGCTTTATTTCTGATAGCCATTGTTTAAAACGCAAATAACGCATTCCACCGCCTTCAAAACGGCGCGATTGAAAATTCACGGTACCACTGAACATGTCACCACTTGCACCACGTATCGCCCACCCCGTTTTGGTACCTAGATCAAAACAAAGAATCGTGTTAATCACCACGCCGCTCCATACAAAATGTGTTTTATAGGATTGTTTTTTTCTGAAAATGAAGGAAAGAAGGGTGTAAGAAATATGCAAGCGGTTTTAAATTGGATAGAACAGCATCCTGTATTATTTTCTGCGTTTTCTGTTTTATTTTCTGCACTTTCTTCGGTTGGTGCTTTATTATCCGCAATTTTTTCTTTTCGTTCTATTAAACAGACATTGAATTTAAGAAATGAAGATCGAATAGAAGCTGCAAAGTTCAGAAGAGAAGACCGAGAAAAATTTGAAACAGAATTAGCTAATGCCATGGACATAGCTAATTCAACTAAACAACAAGCAATATCAATGGAAAAGCTTGCTAACGTTCTAGAAAAACAGACAGAAATTCTAGAGCAGAGAAAACTTAATGTTTTTGTACAGCGTATAGTGATGCATAATGATCCTGATAATAAATCACAATTATTAATTGATATATTATTAACCATTGCAAATCCTACAAAACACATAATTAAAATTAATTCCATCAGTATAGAGAATGATAGAAATTATAAATTTATTCACGCAGTCTATCGTGGATTTACTGATTCAACCGTTTTTCCCCTCGGAGATATATACCAAATCCAGCCCCAAAGCTCCAAATACCTCTGTTTTAAACAACCCCAAACAGAGCCTCTAATACATGGAGATATTGACCCATTTAGCCTCATAGCTTTTGGCTCATTAGAACTAATTCTTACCATTTCGCCTCTCAAGAAAAATCCATTAATTTATCTAATATTTACTATGGAACACACTGCTATAGATCCTGAAAATCCACCAGAAAAAGTGAATTTTTTCGCTCACTGTATTCGTTTAAAAAATGCTTTCAATCCACTATAGTTTTCCCAGGTACGAGATAGCTCTGTTGTTCCTCAGGACTTTTTTTAGCAAGATCTTCCCATGTCAGTGGCTTTAACCCCAATAAATGCCCCAATAACTCTTGAGACCTCGGCCAATAGTCTAGTTGTGCAAATGTAATGGTATTTCGTGGTATAAACCATTCTTCAAAAGCTCTAACAACTTTAATTGCTTGAATCTTTGTCTGCTCATCCCTCATTAATTGTTGCAATAATTCCTGCGATCTATCTTCTTGTTCATCTGTAATGGGATTTAGTTCTATAAACTCTCTTACAAGCGTACGAACAGCTTTAGAGACTTGAATATTTTCATAAATATTTTCATATGACATCACACATTCTTGCCCTTTAGTGCTTTTCTCTAAACATTCTTGCACGTTTGCTTGTAATTCTTGTAAATGTTGTATTTTCTCTTCATTTTCTGCTAGCTGTCCTTCCATCAATGCTTTTTGTGACATTATTAACTCATTTTTTTCTGCTAGCTCTTTTCTAAGCCTTCGCACTCTTTTAGAAGAGTCATGAACAGCATAAAACGAAATCACATTCGCAATTAAGGAAATAACAATTGCTACTAAACTCATCTTTCTCTCCTCACTTACCCTTCTTCTTATTTTTACGAGCCGGCGCTTTTACTGCTTCATCACGCTGTTTAAGCTTTTGTGTTAGTCTTTCAACTTCCTCGTCGCGTGATTGAACATCTGCTTTTAGTGCCTGTATCTTTTCACTTTTCCGTGTAAAATCTTCTCGATACGCATCTATCTTTTGTTTAAGTTCTTTAATTTCCTTGTCACGTGATTGAACATCTGCTTCGAGTGTCATTACAACTTCACTTACATTTCTGAACGCCTTTTCATGCTCTTCAGTCTTTTGTTTCAGTTGTTTAATTTCCTCGTCACGTTCTTCAATCTCTTGCTTCAGTTGTTTAATTTCCTTGTCACGTTCTTCAAGATCCGCATCACATTCATCAATTGTCTGCTTGCTTTCCTTTAAATACCTAAACTCATTCTCTTTCATTTTTTTCTTAATATCTTGAACCTGCTCTTTAAGTGCTTTAACTTGATCGCGATAATGCAATGCAATACGAAACATCACTCCGCTTAAGAGCAAAACTGAAACCACTGCTATCCATAAAATTTCATTCGAACTCATCTTTATCTCCTTAATGCTGTAAAGTTTCTCCGGTGTGATCAACACCGCAGCTCTTGCAAATTTTCGACATTGGGGGGTGTTGCTCTTGCATTAATCTCTGCAAGCGATCGGGGTAAAAAAAATCTTCTGGACGCAAATCTATCCCATGATCACGTGCGTAATCTAAAATTTTTTGCTGGTGTTTTGCTGGCATGTCACGCCATCTATAAACAGATGACACATCTCTTTGCACTATGGTTGCTACAGTTTTGAAACCACCTAAATATTTTATAATTAATCTCGAAGGCATATGTAATCTCCATAACAGCACAATAAATAATTGCACTTTTTACATATGTCAACAAAAAATGCACCTTTCACATTTTTGCATTTTACGTATTTTTAGGGATAATATTTAAATTATGAGTAGCAATATTGAAAAAAGTATCCAACAATGGCTAGAAAAAAAATTAGACGAGCGCGGACACGGTGCTCAAATAGAACTAGCCGCCTACTTGGGAATCCATCAATCCACTATAAGCAGAATGATTAATCCTTACAAAAATGGAAAATCAAGAAGCATAAGTATTGGGGAATTAGTTAAAATAGCTGAGTTTTTTAACGAGCCCCCCCCCAATTTCTTCAATGATGTTGATCAAGAATTTATGAATTTTTATCGTGATCTTTCTGAAGAAAACAAGAAGTCTGTGATTTTATATATTGAGTTTTTAAGGCAATCAAAAGATAAGTTATAGTTTCCTTTTCTTTCTGAGAAAACCCTTTTAAAAGATTAGAATCTTGTTCCGCTATTTGCATTTTGTATCTCCATAAATTGTGGATAGTGCACTTTTTAAAAAAACATATCTAGCATAAATATGCACTTTTTACATTTTTATGTTGACACTTGCACTTTTTGCATATATTTATCTCCCATATCTTAGAAAATAACTTTTGCCAATAGGCAGTATGGAGGCATTTGTGAATAAACCAGTGTTTATAAATTCTGATGAAATTCTCTTAGTGATGTGCGAAAATGAAGAACAAAATCTCGCTAAATCTGGTCCTTTATTAGAAGAAAAGGACATTATCAATTTTATCGACCAAACCGATAATGCTGTCCAAATTTTGCGCGTAGAACCAACGACTAATCGTTGCGAAGATATCTCTGAAGATATTGCTGAGTTTTATCTCAAACTACGTGAACAAAAGTGTTTTGATGGCAAAATACCGCATGACTTTATTCTACACAGCACAGCATACGGTTTTTTTTTAGAAGAAATCGAACAGCAGCGATATGAAGATGAAACATACGGTACTTATGAACAGCAGCACCGTTTAACTCTTTCGGATGTCATTCCAAACTACCCACATTATACATACTACAGAGGGCGTTTTTAAAAGCGCCCCCCTCTTTCCTCTTATTAAATTATCGGATGGAGTAAACTTATGAATAATCCTATCACTATTACAAATAACACCATTAACGAAGAAAGCGTTCAGACAGTCAATGCTCGTGACTTGCACGCATTCTTAGAAGCAAAACGAGACTTTTCCAATTGGATTAAGGACCGTATTAGCAGATACAATTTTATAGAAGGACAAGACTTTGTAAAAACACAAGATTTGCGGTCACCAAATTTGGCGAGCGCAAAATCTAGATCTGTTATTGCAATTAATTATCATCTCACCTTGGAAATGGCAAAAGAACTTTCCATGGTAGAGCGTAATGAAAAAGGAAAACAAGCCCGTCAATATTTTATTGAATGCGAGCGGCGTGCAAAGCAAGTTGTTACACCACAAATCGATTACTCAAGTCCACAAGTAATGTTAGGTGTATTAACTCATCTAAAAAATGAAAATGAGCGTAAAGACATCATCATTGAAGATTTAAAACCAAAAGCAATGGCTCTGGAAAGCTTGCAACGCTCTGATGGGCTCTTCAGTCTTACTGAAGCCGCTAAAGTGCTCGAAATGCAACCAAAACAATTCATTCTCTTCCTACAGAAAAAAGGATGGGTGTATCGACGCACTTTCGGGGATCGCTTATTGCCTTATCAGGATAAAATCCAAAAAGGACTAATGGATTGCTCAACCCTCACTATTCAAACCGAAAATGGAACTGAAAAAGTCATTCCTTCAGCAAAAATCACAACAAAAGGCATGGGGGTGCTGTCTCAAGAGCTTAAAAGACAAAGCATGCATTAAGAGGCTATCATTATGGAAAAGAAATATGAACTTACTGATGAAACAATCGAAGTTGGGGGCAAAACTCTCCACCGCATTCGTGCTTTAAGGGATTTTGATGATGTTAAAGCAGACGACCTAGGCGGCTATATCGAGAAAGAA
>NZ_JBHIPQ010000004.1:0-34783 GCF_042196125.1 Bartonella sp. AP280QHHD
CGGGTTCACGACAAGGAAAAACCGGCTTTTGGAAAAAATCAAGCTGCCCGCAACCATGCCTCTTCATGACAGCACCTCCCCCGATTGCTTGTTCAAATAATCATAAAACCGCGCCTTTGTCTGCGCATCTGCTCTCTGCCAAACACCCAATAACTGAGCAAAAACCCGCTCTTGTTCATTAATTTGCAGCGGCGTATTAACCCCATTGACCAAATCAACAGCCCGCCTCAAATCCCCATCAACCTGTTGGAGCGCAATCGCCACCCGCCGTTGCGCAACCGGCTCCATCTTCGCCAACTTCAACAACTGCGCTTGGTTATCCGCCAATGCCGTCCCACGCAAAACAGAACGCAACTCCGGCTGTAAATGCTGGGCAATGTTGTTAAGACGTTTTACTGAAACTTGAGACAAACCAATACGATCCGCCACATGTTTAGAAAAAGATAAAACTGTCCCTTTACCACTTTCTTCATCTGTATAAGAAATAGGGACAACTTGTCCCAATTTCTCATCACCGATCAAAGGATCAACTTGATCCTTTGATTTTTCATCCCCTTCACACCCAGTTTCATGGTGCTCTGAAGAACCATCATTTGGCAAAGGGTCAACTTGACCCTTTGCCACTTTGTCCTTTGTATATTGATTACCACCGATCAAAGGGTAATGTTTACCCTTTGATTTTCTGTCCCCACCAACCTTAATCTCCCCATACTTCTTTTCCCACAATTCGCGGTAAGTCTGGACAAAAAGCGCACGATCAATAACAGACAATTCATTGCGAAAGAGGTTTTCAGCCACTTCTAAAAGCGCAGCATTCTCTTTATCAGCCTGCACCACAACGGCATCAATATCACTATAGCCCAAAAGCTCAGCAGCACGCAGCCGATGCGCACCAGCAATAAGCGTATAATTGCCCTCTTTAGCATTGGGGGTATGGCGCACCGTAATCGGATTCATCAATCCCTCCCGCGCCATTGATTGTGCAAGTGCCTTGGCATGCTCATCATCCACAGGGCGTATACGCTCCGGCACCACAATCACATCAAGAGCAAGCTTTTGAAACTGTGCCATCACGCTGCCGCCTTTCTGATCTCTTTAAAGAATAAATCCATCGCACGCCCCGCCCATCTTCGATAAGCTTTCGCAAAAACGGGTTCTTCCAAACGCCGGTTAATCACTTGCATAGATAGAGAAATAGAAGTCCGCTGACGTGCCTGTATCGCAACAATACGCCGCCGTGGCACCTCAAACTGATAATGCAAGATATGAATAACAATCTGTCGTGCTAACGCCGCATCAAATAAGCCATGCGGAGGGTCAATAATATACCGGATTGGCAAATGTTTAAATCCGCTACTCACCGCCTTAAAAGAACAGGCAAGCATAGCTTCCAAACGTTCAGCTTCTGAATAAGGATTAACGATATCGCTTCTGGCTTCTGGGGTCCATAAATTACAAGCAGCAACCATAACCACCCCCTATAAAAACAATATGACCACCATCTAATCGCCAGAACCAACCCTTCCAAACGGCTGTTTTATGATGCAACTCTATGCAATTTATCTTGCCTATTTCGTACTGATCTTTAGACATTGATAAACCTTTTTATCTTATGGTATTTAAATTCATGGCAAATGCGCAAAAGCGCAAAGCCGTGTAACGAAGTTCAAGCAGCATTACCGCGCAAAGCAGAATGCGCACGCGAATCTGTGTTGGCATGTTTTGCTGCTTTAAAAATGCGACGGCGACTTTTGGGGTAGCGGTCGCTAAATACTTGCTCGACGGGCAAACCGATAAAATCGGCAATAGCGCGTTCGGCTTTCTCGTTAGACCGTGTCCAAATGTGTTGAACACTGGATGACGAGAGTTGATAAGCTTTCGCGAGCTCCGCCAAGGTCATATTACGGCGGCGTAGCTCGGCTAAAATACTATGGCGATCCCATACTTGAATGCATGTTTGGGTGGTTGTCATAAATTTCGCTCCTGCTTCAAACGGATGCTCAAACCATCCGTTTTTTGTGGGGTTAATTGTAGAATATCTGCCCTCTATATCGGGCGGTAATTAGATGTATAATGCCAAATTCGGCTTTTGTAAATACCGAAAATGGATTTGGAGTGATTTTTTTGGCACGCCCTGAAAAAGAACCTACAACAGAACTGGCAAAACGATTGCGTGAAATACGGCACACCCTTGGTTTTACAGAGCGCAAACAATTTGCTAAACATTTTGATATTCCCGAAACGACTATGCGCAATTATGAAACGGGTTTGCAAGAACCCCCTGCATCTATAATGCGAATATATAAAGATCGCTGTGGAATATCCTTAGACTGGCTTGTCACTGGTGAAGGCGAAATGTTTAGTGACATGGCAAAAGCGAAAGCAGCAGGTTTTAAAGCACCTACCATTCCTGCTGGTCTCATGAAAAAGCTTGGTCGCATAGCTTACACAACCTATCGCGATGCTAAAATAAAACTCCCCCCTGAAGATATAGCGGAACTCGCGGCGGAACTTTATAGAAAACTGCAAGAGCTTGTTCAAGACATCAACGACATGGAAGAGGTCGAAGCAACTTTCCCTCTTCTTAAAATTCATTTAAAGCGTCAAATAGAAGCTGAAAGAGTACATCTAGAAACTACACAAAATACGGCTTAATGCCTCTTTAATATGACACGACAAAGAAATGAACCAAAAACCCCATTAGCAAGACGCCTCATAGAGGTAAGAAAGCTTGTAGGCTTATCTCGTGATATATTTTCTCTTAAAATTGGTATTAGTATTCAAGGGCTTGGCAATTACGAACGCGGTGATAGAACCCCAGACGCAACCGTTTTAACATCATATGGAGAAAAATTTGGGGTCAACCTAAATTGGCTTTTGACTGGTGAAGATGAAATGTTCATAAACATGATGAAAACTCAGTCTTTCAATATATCTCCACCTACCATCCCTGCTGGTCTCATGAAAAAACTCGGTCGCATAGCTTACACAACCTATCGCGATGCAAATATAAAACTCCCCCCTGAAGATATAGCGGAACTCGCGGCGGAACTTTATAAAAAACTGCAAGAGCTTGTTCAAGACATCAACGACACGGAAGAAGTAGAGCTTATTTTACCTCTTTTAAAATTGCATTTAAAGCGTCAAATAGAAGCTGAAAAAGAACACTCCAAAACTAAATAAGATACAGCTTAATGCCTCTTTAATATGAAAAATCGATATGAAAATCTTTTTACATTAAAAAAATAATATAACTATTTGATTAATAAGTATATATTGCCTATAAAAATAGATAATCATCAATAGGTGAAAATCTTTTTTGCTTTTTTGGTTATTTTTGGCTGATTTTGACGTCAATTGAACTTTTGGAGTGATTTTTTTCACAGGGTCTTCAAAGGCGGTTTTCTGGGCTTTCACAGACTTTTCAAAATTTTTCACAGGGTTTTCAAAGACCTTTCAAAGCCTTCTCTCATTTTTACCTTTAAAACGCTCTTTTTTCTAATTTTCACTATTTTTCGCTCTTTTTTACAATTTTAGGTGTCAAAATCTATTTTGACAAAACGCGCATTTAATGCTAAATTTTATACATAAAAACAACAAATTACCACGTATTCCTACCTAATCCCACCTTTTCCCACTTAGTATAAAACCTAGTGTCAAACTACAATCTGTTTGAAGACCACCTTCTAGGGTTTATACAATTTTATCTAATCTGTTGTTATTTGCTCCGTATTTTTCTCTGGAGTAAATGCTAAAATCTCTTTCTTTCTCCACCTCACTGCTCTCCCTAGCTTATATGGCTCCGGCCCCCCTCTGAAGCACCCAATTGCGAATCGTTGTTGTGGATATACTAAAAAGCTGTGCACACTCACGTATTGTTACATATCTATTGCCATCATCAAATATCATCTCATTGCCTTTTTATTTTTTATGTTATGTGAATGGGCTGGGATGCTAGGAGGAGAGAGCTTCCTATATTGTCAAGCAGCTTTTTGTCAAAATCTTTTGTGTCTCTTGTGCTATTGCCTCTAAAAAGATTTCAATAGCTTGATTGATTTGTTTAAGAGGCTGCTGGAAACGTAGCCAATACAACACCAGACAAAGATGATACCATTGGACCCGAACGCCCTACCAAATGCTTCATATGAAAAAGAAAATATATGAAACCGAACTAATTGTTCAAATTTATTACAGTACAATATTCTTAAAAAAACTATCAAATATCATTGGTCTATATATTGAATATGCTCCACTAATATATTGTTTCAGTTGGAAACAGACTGTAAGAGAGGAGAAATATCCATTATGTTTTTTATGTAACAGTTTATTTAAAATCCTTCATAAAGTTATTTTTTAATGAAATTAAGCAATTAGGGGAAAAAACAAAGAATAATTAAATTAACTATAGATTTTTTTATTAAATATGTATAACACGTTATGTATATGTTTCATTGATTCTAAGATAATTTTTAGATATATAATGTTAAATTATAATGTTTTTTTGTTTTTATAAAAAAATTCTGTGGTGCAATTTATGACTTTTGAAATTACTTAAAAATCAACACCTAATTATTTCATTAATTATTATGTCTCTTATTTTTTGTTAAAAATGCTTTTTGTCATTGGAATTATTGAAGTTTTTTCAAGTAAAGTTCTTCTAAATCATTCTGGATCAACTGTAAGAATTTGTGAGTGAAATCTATCTGATTATAAATGGAATTATTATAAAGTTATTGTCTTTAGATGGAGATCAATTGCTGCAAAATGAATAGTATTTAGCATAATCTTTATTCAAAAAAATGATATAGATCTTAAAATAATCCACTATGGATGTTTTGAATTTATTATGCCCTTTCGCTGTTCTGTTCTTAAAAATGAGTAGATGTAAGTTTTTAATTCATATCCTGCTTTGTGTAGTTTTTTATAGGTAAAAATAATGCGAAAAATATCAAAAGAAGGGCTTGTATTGATTAAGCAATTGGAAGGCTTGCGTTTATCAGCTTATGAAGATTCTGGTGGTGTCTGGACAATTGGTTATGGACATACAAGTGCTGCTGGTGCCCCAAGCGTTCACAAAGATATGCAAATTACGGAAAAAGAAGCTGAAAAAATCCTTTGTCAGGACTTGAGGGAGTATGAAGCTGTTGTTGAAAAAGCCGTTACCGTTCCTTTAAACGATGAACAATTCGCGGCATTAGTATCATTTTGCTATAATGTAGGAATCACAGCATTTCGTAGTTCTACACTTTTAAAAAAGCTTAATAAAGGTGAATATGAAGCGATACCAACCGAATTGCAAAAATGGACAAGAGTGGGAGGAAAACGTATCCAAGGTCTTGTCAATCGCCGAGCAACCGAAGCAGGATTGTGGGCAAAAGGAGCTCATGTTGCCCCCAATTATCATGTAGTAGAACCAGAAGGCGTAACAGGTATTTGCAAAGTAGAAGCTCTTGCACCAATCATAGGTTCTTTTTCAGGGCTTGGAGGTCTTTTTGCAGGAAATGGTCCTGTTCAATGGGTTCTAGCAGGCATTATGGTTTTAGCCGCTTGTACGGCTATGATATACATTGCTAAACGTTTTCAGGAACACCGTCTATGATTTTATGGATAAAAAAATATCTGACAATGACGTCAGCGCTCATAGCAGCTTTTCTTATAGCTTTAGTCAAAGCCTTTTTTCTTGGGAAAAAAGTTGAGAAGCAAAAGCAAACAAAAGAAGATTTCAAGATAGCGACAACACGGCTTGAGGTAGAAAATGAAATTAATAAGAAAAGTGATGCTGATGTGCGCACTAAGCTTTCTAGCTGGTTGCGCGACGAATGAACGAACTTCTTGTATTGGATGGCTGCCAATTTATTTGAATCGACAAGATATCAATGTCATTAGTCCAAATTTGGCGAGAGATATTTTAAAACATAACGAACAAGGTGAACGTTTATGTGGTTGGAGAGATAAACGGAAAATAAAGTGATAAAAATATAATTCCTCTGAAACATCAATCAATGAAAAGATTTGAAAGAGGTGGATACATTCAGATTAAAAGTAAAAGCACTTAAAGGATTAAAACACTCTGGTGGTCAATTAGATTTAATTAGAGTGACTGAGGTGTCTGAATTGAAACTAAAGGATTCAACAGATTATGTTTGTGTAAAATGATTGAGTCTATTGATGTATTCTAAGGGCATCTTTGTTATCCTATCAAAAGAAGATGAGAAAAGATTTTATGGATTGCACTACTATCGTCGTTCAAAGAACTGATCATACACAAAGGCTCTGTTTTCAACAAAAATAACATCTAGGGGCTGGCATGCTTGAAGAAAAGAAATCTACGGAGCTATATAATGAATAATGGTAAGGCTTTTATGTGATTTGTAAATGACGTTGCTTCAACTTCCTAATTATAATAATGGTGTTGACGATAAGGCAAATACTTTCGCACTGTATCTGCTTTTTCATGCTAAAGTGGCGGGAAAACATTGTGAATGATCTTGGCTTTTAATTTTTCTATAGGTAAATTCCCTATGTGGGAAATGACATGCAACTCCAGTCGAGAAAACCAACAACCATTTTTGCTTTTATTTTTTAACTTAGCTTTTTTACTTTCAAAAGTCGCCTAGCAATTTCTTGAAAAATATTGCTTTACTATTTTAAGATAATTTTTTTCTGAAATAAAATCCTTCTTTTAAAATATTACGGTAATATCTTGCAAACTCATGTACTGCTTTTAGAGAAAGTTTGTAATAAGACCGTGCCTTTCACGGCTTTTATTGTGATGTGTATAACGGAAAAATTAAGAGTGCGTATTATCTTTTCGAACATTCAACTACAATCTTATTTCATCACAATATTTATCTTGAGAAGATACTTTTAGAAAGATACTGATAATCTATAAATCGCTCTCCCCTAATTCACCTTCTCGCTCATCCTTCCATGCATTGCCTGTCCACCTTTTAAACCACCTTAAATTTTTGATATAAAATTTTTTCTTTAATTTTTATTTTTTATTGAATCATAAAAATGATATGTCTCAATCTCACCTCTATGCATCTTTATACGCTCTGATTCTTGTTTCTAAAGCCCAGATTGCCTACATATCGTACTGTTTTTATATTTAATGTATATTTTTAGATTTATTCCTAACTTGTTAGAAAAGTTGCTATATTTTGATAGAAATATCTTCTATCAGTTCACTTTTTTCAAAAGATTCTGAAAGGATTCTCAAAAAGTCTGTAAAGTTAAAGACTATTTAATACGTATTGTTTCTTTTTTAGAAATCAAAATTGGTGATGCCCCATTCCTTACCAGCAATTGTGTTATTTGCAGAGCAGTCTGTATAAGATGGTGTATAAAGTTAACTAAAGTTTTTTGAATTTCTAGCATATTGTTTAAAGACAAAAAACTCCCTCTTATTATGCAAGCAGCTTAGACATCGGCTGATAATCCTCCCGCTTATAAAAATCCTTTCTTTAATAACCTTCAAAACCACAATTAAAGTGGTGAAAGATAAAACAAGATTTTTAGGCGATCATAACGCACAATAAAATCAGACCAGTCTAAATGTTCAATGCTAACACCTGCTAAACAGTGGAAATAAGTTTTAGCACGCATTCAAATTGGAAGGGCTTAAGCCCCCCGCGCGCTACGATGGTTTTCTACTCTCATCGTACGATTTACATTCCCTCTAAAACTTAATCGCTGTAAATATAAAAATCTTGAAGCCCGTTCTAAATCCGTGAGAGTTTCTGGATCTTGCTGTATTAAACGTTGAAATTCCTCACAACTGCTCATCTGAAATGCTAACATTTTCATAAAAGGACGATAGTGGCGTTGTAACATCCCTAAAAAGTTTACGACATAACCTGAGAGATTATTGCTGATTTCAGGAGATAGAATCAATTTCTGCTCAAAGAAAATCTCACCCATACCAACAAAAAGGTTTAATGCTACATGCTATGAGGAATGTTCTCAAATAATTTTGATATTTTTTGATCAAATTTCTTTTGCCACCAATATCGGCAGCAACTGGTGTAGAATTAACAAAATTATAATTTTTTATCTTAAAATGTATCCATCATTTTTTACATTCTTTCATCTATCTTAGCCTTCTTTTCACAGCTTCAAATGATAAAAAGTAACTGCAATGTTAAGTCGTTTTGCATCGAACAAATTTCTCGCAAACTATCCCTATTGGCTAGATGACAATCCATCCTCTATTTAAAGAGAGAAAAACTTTTCTTTTTTATTCAGCGATAAAGTAAATATTATCCAATTACTTATGAGTAGTAATTCGATCAAATGGAAACTGTAATTCTTTCTACTCTAAGTAATCTTGTACCCATTTATATAGGTTTAGGAAAGCGTGTTGTTATAAATATTCATAAAAATGCTTCAAAAATTGATATCAGCAAAACTTCTGTTTAAAAAAGGAAAAGATGTTCTCTTACCTACTACTGAAGAAACTATTCAGATTTGTCTTGATGTTGCTGAAGAGCTTCAAAAAACATGAAGTTATCCCAACGCTTACAAGTGTGCCAACAATTCAACTTTGAGATAATAGATCAGTGAGTTATGCCAATCTCACCAATCTGTTGTTGTCTGTGAAGAGCATAGTATCAAAGGAGAAGCTTGGAGATGCAATTGTTAAATCGCTTATGGAACAAAACATTCTATGCCAATTTGTATCATTGCCCCCCCCCACCATCCCCATCTGCAATAAAAACGAACTGGATATTTTAACAAGTTATAAAATCAATCGAGAACGCATAAATAGTGTTAGAAATGACATACTATACAAAAAATGTTCAACTGCTTCCTAATATGCTCGTCAGTTCAAAAACATCATAAATCATTGAGAATACAAGAAAATAAGAAAGAAAAGCACATTAATTCACGCAGTTTTGCTCTCAGTAAACGAGCTTTTTTAAAGATAGTACGGATATTTTTTTCATTGCTTAAAAATGTACTCCATAAAAACAATATCATATCCATATAATATATTATCCAATGATAATTAATATAAATAATATATAGATTATAGAAATATTATCTATTAGATACATTTTTTATTATAATTATAGATTAAAATAAATACATATTGACATTTTTAATAATTTTATTTATATACTATAATTAATATTATTTATATTAAAATAAAACTAAATGGATTTTATAAATTTACGTTTTATGCCAATATGGAAAAGAAGTAATTAACATATTATATTTTAATGTTTTTTATATACAGGAGGGAAAAATGCTCACAGCATTATTTATAGCTATTTTTTCTATATCAACAGTTGTTTTACCTTTAATATCAGCGCTTGTTCCTTTTTATCCGTAGAATGAGCTTTTAATAAAGTAAATAAAATATGTATGCAATGTTATTATTGTTTTTTTTCGTGTTTATTATTATTAATACTTAATATTATTGTAGTTACTGAGTATTTTCTGTGATTTTATAGAGGAGCTTATTGATCTTTTCTATTTAACTTTAACTGTCAACATATTTTTTAAAATATATAATTATGCTCCTCTATAAAAAGACTTTCTTTTTCTGAAAGAAGTATAACATATTGCTTTCATTGCTTAAAAACATCTATATTTACTAAACTCTTGCGTGTAATATCTTTGATTGTCTGAGTACCAGTCAGTGTCATAGCTACCCGCATTTCATTGGCAAAAAGATCAAGGAGATGCATAACACCTTTCTTACCTGCTGCTGCAAGCGCATAAACAAAAGCACGGCCAATCATAACAGCATCCGCACCTTGTGCTATCATGCGTACAACATCAAGACCAGAACGAACACCTGAGTCCACTAAAATAGTCAAATAATCCTTTACAGCATCCGCAATTGCAGGCAACGCTCGTGTTGTTGATAATACACCATCAAGCTGACGTCCGCCGTGATTAGAAACAACAATACCATCCGCACCAAATTTTACTGCTTCTCGTGCATCTTCTGGATCAAGAATACCTTTCAAAATCATTTTTCCTTTCCAAAAATCGCGAATCCATTGTAAATCATGCCAACCAATTGATGGATCAAAATTTGCACCAAGCCAACCAACGTAATCATCCAATGCAATTTTCTTTTTGAGATAAGCAGAGACATTTCCAAGATCATGAGGGCGCCCCATAACACCAACGTTCCAAGCCCAATATGGATGAGTCAAAGCTTGTAAAAAACGACGTAAACCAGCATAAGGACCAGACATTCCCGAATGCGCATCACGATAACGTGCACCAGGAATTGGCATATCAACTGTAAAAACCAACGTGCGTACACCAGCCAACCAAGCCCGTTCTAGTGCATCACGCATGAAACCGCGATCTTTGAGAACATAAAGTTGAAACCAAAATGCACCTCCAACCGCTTCTTGCACTTCCGCAATAGGACAAACTGAAACAGAGGATAGAGTAAAAGGAATCCCTTTTGCCGCTGCGGCACGCGCTGCTTTTACCTCTCCACGACGTGCATACATGCCCGTTAGCCCAACAGGCGCAAGTACAATCGGTAAATCAAGTGTCTGATCAAAAAGCTTGATTGAAAGATCAACTTCACCAACTTGCCTTAGAATCCTTTGACGCAATGCAAGTGCTTGAAGATCTGTACAATTACGTCGCATCGTTTCTTCAGCATAAGCCCCACCATCAATATAGTGAAAAAGAAAGGGAGGAAGACGACGCTTTGCTGCCTTACGATAATCAAGTGTTGAAGAAATAATCATTGATGGCACCATTGTTCCTAAATGAAAAGAGAAAACATCCTAAAACGCATAAAAGCGAATCCATGTACCTACCTATTCGCTATTCTCCCAAAGCACTCTATTGAATAGATAGAAGCAACAGAGACTGCCACTTTCTAAAAAAACTAATTGATAAAAACAACGTCTTTATTGCTCTTATCCAAATTTAAAATCTCACAGTATGAAGTATCATTAATAACGTATCTACTCATATATTCTTCATGTGCAATTAAAATGTTATACTCTCTTTAAAGCAATCCCTCTTCGAAAGCGATTGCTCCGTAGCTTAATTAGTCATAATTTAAAGTCGCTTCTCCCTCCAAAGATCCTTACATTATCAGTTATTAAGAATATAGAGTGTCATTAAGTATAAATCATAATCTCCTCCAAAAGATGAAAAAATCCTTTATTAATACTGGAAATAAAGCTGTCGCATACATGCAGAAATCTTCTTATATCAATATTCAAAACTGAGATCTGTTACTTATTCATGAAAGTTTATAAAAATATATAGTGCCTAATTCATATAAAGCATAAAAACTTTTAATGTTCATACCAATAGAAACCTTCATATTTAATTGAATAATTTTCTAGCAATATTATATCTTGAGGCTATAAATGAGTTACTAAAATTAGAATAATGTTTATTGAAAATAATTGTTACTAAACTGGAGTGAAAACTTATTTATTAACTCTTAAGGATAATTTTTATGCGGAATAAAATATACTGGTTATTACACTCTAGAAAAATTGAGTCAATTGCAGCATCCAATCTCGCATATTTACTTTGAAAAGTGAGTAGCTACTGTTATGTTGAATTTTATTAACCTATTGATTTATTATAATAATAAATATGAATAACATATTGAATATAGTAAAATTCTTTCATTGTAAATTTTGTCACGATGAAATAATCAAAACTATTCTTTTGCACATCATAAATGGAGTTCGTATAGATAGAACCTCTTGAAAAAAGAAGTAAAAATGCCTCTCATACCCTCTCAAATGCAAGAGATGAGATAACCTTGGAAATTAAAAATAGAATGCATGACGCCAGTTTTGCGAAGCACAAAATTTTCTTTTATCTAAAATACGCTTTCTGCATACATGTTATCAAAATTCGTAGTTCCCAACTCATTTAAAATGCTTGGACAACTTTAAACCCTGTGCTTGATAATGTGATCCAACATCATGTCCATAAAGGGTTGATGGTCGATTAAGCATATGCTCATAGACCAAACGGCCAATAATTTGACCATGCTCTAAGATAAAAGGAACTTCATGGCTCCGCACTTCTAAAACCGCTCTTGCTCCTTTTCCACCCGCCTCCTTATGCCCAAATCCTGGATCAAAAAAGCCTGCATAATGCACCCTAAACTCGCCAACTAAAGGATCAAAAGGTGTCATTTCTGCGGCATAAAGCGGAGGCACATGAACAGACTCTCGTGAAACTAAAATGTAAAATTCATCAGGATCAAGAACCAACTCCCTTTGACCACGATCAAAAAGAGGTTCCCAAAAATCTAAAACGTGGGCAACGGCACGTTTATCAATATCAATAACACTTGTATGATGTTTACCACGATAACCTATAAGCCCGTTTTTGTCTCCCTTTAAATTAATGGAAAGACCAATACCACCAACACTAATATTAGGAAAATCATCCGATATCAGTGTTTCTTGCCTTTGCAAAGTGTGCAACTCTATTTCATTTAAATAACTTTGCCCTTTTCTAAACCGAAGCTGTGATAAATGTGAGCCTGTATGCACCAAAATTGGAAATGTGCGTGGACTAATTTCCAAATAAAGTGGACCATGATAACCAGCACAAATTTTATCAAACTCCTGAGCATTATCCGTAATGACACGTGTAAAAATATCTAATCGTCCTGTAGAACTTTTGGGATTGGCAACAGCAGATAAGAATTCTGGTAAAGCTAAACTTTCTAAAAGAGGAACAATATAAACACACCCCGTTTCCAAAACGGCTCCGTCTCGTAAATCAAACTCATGCAACTTTAACCGTTCAAGCTTATCCAAAACTTTTGTATCAGGTCCCGGCATAAAAGAAGCACGTATACGATAAGCTTTCTCCCCTAAACGAAGATCAAGGCTTGCTGGTTGTATTTGAGATCTATCAAATGGATACTGAGCCTTGAGAAAGTTATTCTCAATCAAAGCTTGTATATCACTATCTGCTAAAATACCGCTTATACGCGCCATATATATTGCCTTCCCTTTTTACATTGTTTCTTTTTTGACCTAGATGATAAACTGGTGCAAGCTATTTTAAAGTGATAAAAACTATTTTTATGTTTTTTCCAACCGACTTGTTAACATAAAATAAAATAGGAGGTATTGTAAAAATAATACCTCTCATGCTCTCTTATTCTTGAATGTCTCGCAAATGATGTTATCATAATTTTCTATAGAACCCTTAAGATTCCTGTTAGAATTTATTATGATTATACGCCATCTTAGCGAAAATATTATTAATCAAATCGCCGCCGGTGAAGTTATTGAACGACCAGCAAATGTTGTCAAAGAACTTGTTGAAAACGCTATTGATGCTGGTGCAACACGCATTGAAATTATTACAGCAAATGGTGGAAAAAATTTTATAAAGGTGAGTGATAATGGTTATGGAATTCCTGCAGATCAATTAACTTTAGCAGTTTCTCGCCATTGTACCTCAAAGATTACCGATGACGTACACAATATCTGCTTCCTTGGATTTAGAGGAGAAGCCCTCCCCTCTATTGGTTCTGTTGCTAAACTTAAACTCATTTCACGAACAAAAGATGCTGAGAGCGCTGCTGAAATTTCCGTTACTGCAGGAAAAATTGTAGGACCCAAACCAGCTGCTGCGAATCTTGGAACAATTGTTGAAGTTCGTGATCTTTTCTTTGTCACGCCGGCACGATTAAAATTTATGAAAACTGATCGGGCTGAAACAAATGCTATTAGCGATATGATTAAGCGAATTGCTATCGCATTTCCACATATCCGCTTTTCTCTTTCAGGACTAGACAGAACATCTATGGAATTGTCTGCTACAGAAAATAATATTCAAGGACAATTACAACGTATTACGCAGATTATGGGAAAAGAATTTGCCCCTAATAGCATTGCGCTGAATGCTGAACGCGAAGCGGTGCGCTTATCAGGTTTTGCCTGTTTGCCATCTTTCAACCGAAATAACAGCCTTCATCAATTTGCTTATGTTAATGGACGTCCCGTGCGTGATAAATTTCTATGGGGCGCTATCCGAGGCGCTTATGCTGATGTCATGACACGAGATCGTTATCCTGTCGCTATTCTTTTTATTGACCTCCCACCTGCTGAGGTAGATGTTAATGTTCACCCAGCCAAAGCTGATGTACGATTCCGTGATCCAGGATTAATTCGTGGTTTGATTGTTGGAGCTATTCGTGAAGCATTGCAGCAATCTGGTATTCGTCCTACTTCAACCCGTTCTGAAGCAATGCTTGCTGCATTTCAAACACAACAATCATTGGCACAACAACCATTAGGCAGTTTTAAGAACACGCACCAGTTCTCTTCTTACAGTTCACAACCTCATCATTTTACCAGCGCTCCAATGGTCCAAAAACCATTGGATAGTACTCACTCTTTTGATTTAAAAGAAGATGCCGCTCCTATTATGGAGGGCTTAAATACACCAAGTGGGGATGCATACATTCCAAGCACGACATCTTCATCAGAAGAGTTATCTTATCCATTAGGAGCGGCCAGAGCACAAATCCATAAAAACTATATTATCGCCCAAACACAAGATAGTTTGATCATTGTCGATCAGCATGCAGCTCACGAACGATTGGTTTATGAAGCACTCAAAAATGCACTTTATTCCAAACCACTTCCTTCACAGTTATTACTTATTCCTGAAATTGTAGAACTCTCTGAAGAGGATGCAACATGCCTTTTAACGCATAAAGATGCTTTGCAAAAATTTGGATTAGGAATAGAACCATTTGGACCAGGAGCAATTGTTGTGCGTGAAACACCTTCCATGTTAGGAGAGATCAATGTCCAAGCCCTTATTAAAGATCTCGCAGATGAGGCTGCTGAGTATGATACAACAAATAATTTAAAAGCAATGCTTGATTATGTTGCAGCAACGATGGCCTGTCACGGCTCAATACGGTCAGGGCGCCTTTTACGCCCCGAAGAAATGAACACACTATTACGACAAATGGAGGCAATACCTAATACAAGTACATGTAATCATGGACGCCCTACTTATATTGAACTCAAATTGGCAGATATAGAACGGCTTTTTGGCAGAAAATAAGCCCTTCATCATTTTTACAAGAAAAATATTTTAAAATTAACTCTCGACTTTATAATATATTTTATGGCACTTTTCTTGAATCTCTTGTATCAAGTAAAAAGGAGTTATAATGTTTCCCAATGGTGAACGCGAAGCAAAAATTCATTATTCTAATAATGGATATGACATTATAGAATATGGTACCTATACCATTTGTGCTGTTAGCGGGCAAAAAATCCCTATAGATGATTTAAAATATTGGAATCATCACCGCCAAGAAGCATATGCTAGTTGTGAAATCTCCTATCAGCGCGAACTTGAGTGCAACCCATATCTCAAGCAATTGTTAAAAACAAAAGAAAAATAACCCCTCAAAAGCTATAAATTTAGCCTTTGCCTTTTAGACAAGAAAATTCAAGGGAACGTTTTCTAAAGCGGGTTATGACCTCTTCAAGGACCATACGACAGAAGTTTTTTTGAACAAAATCGACATTCACATCAAAGATAATAAGATTTTTCAAATCTTTTTGCATGTGAATTGTCTGTATACGGGTATAATCTTTAGCTGTTGTTGCTAGCCATAAATTGTGCATTTTAGCCTTTTGTATAAGGCTTTTTAAATTTTTATCTGTGAAAAAATAGTGGTCTGGATATATATAAGTTTGCACCACATGACCAGACAATTCTTTAATAGATTTAAAAAATTTATCTGGATTGCCAATACCAGCAAATGCCAAAAATGATTTTCCTGAAACCTCATCAGAGGCACTGGCTTTAAGATGAGCACGATATAAAGGCTTTCCAGTACGCAAAACAAAAAAAGCGACATTATCAGGCGCATCGGAGTGACCAATCAATAAAACACTATCCATAAAAGAAAACTGCGTTTTTAATGGTACGCGCAAAGGTCCTGCTGGAAAGACAGCTCCATTACCAAAACCGCGCATCGCATCAACAACGAGTAACGCATAATCCATATAAAGACGGCGACTTTGAAATCCGTCATCCATTAAAATAAGATTACATCCCTCTTGTTTAAGCCGTTGTGCCGCTGCATAACGATTAGGTGATACAGCTACAAAAGCATGCCGTGCAAGTAAAAGTGCCTCATCTCCAACATCGCGTGCATTGTCATATTTTTCATTTACAAGATGTACCCCTTTAACTGATCCACCATAACCACGAGATATAATACCAGGTACGAAACCAAGTTCTTTAGCCACTTTTGTAAAAGCAATAACAACCGGCGTTTTACCCGCACCACCACATGTAAAATTTCCAATACACAAAACTGGCAGATCAATCACGGGAGGCTGTCTTGTCATAAAACGACTTGAAAAATAACCATACCCCCATGAAACTGGAGCTAACACAAAACGCAAAAAGCTTTTATTTTTCCACCAAAAACGAGGGGCGCTAATATGCATATCTACCCTGACGCTGACGTAAACCTGTTTGTATTACAAGGGGTTGTAAAAATGGATCTAAAATCTTTAATGTGCGCTCAAATGCACCTGCCATACCTGTTGCCACTTCATGAGCCTTATCAACCATTTCTTGCCGCAATGTTTCATTTGTTAAAAGCTTATACACCTGAATAGCAAGCTGTTTTGTATCTTGAACCATATATGCTGCATCACGCGTTAGAAATTGTTTGAACATCTCTTGAAAATTTGAAACATGAGGCCCTGTCAAAATAGCGGAACCAAGCAAAGCCAATTCCAATGGATTGTGTCCACCATTTCCACATAACGATTTACCAACGAAAGAAACTTTCGATAAGCGAAGAAAAAGTCCCATTTCTCCAATGGTATCTCCCCATAAAATATCGGTATTCATGTTTGGAACAGCATCTCTACTCCTACGAATAAAACTTAACCCCTTATTATCGCATTTTCTGATAAGATCTTCTGAACGTTCTGGATGACGAGGCACAATAATTGTTAATAAATCTGGCAAAT
Organism: Bartonella sp. AP280QHHD; assembly: GCF_042196125.1. Lineage (NCBI taxonomy): Bacteria > Pseudomonadati > Pseudomonadota > Alphaproteobacteria > Hyphomicrobiales > Bartonellaceae > Bartonella > Bartonella sp. AP280QHHD. The sequence goes on from NZ_JBHIPQ010000004.1 coordinate 17,001, forward strand.
AATTTTTAACAATTTTATGGACCTCAAAAGCAATCTCCTCTTCCCCTTCATGCGTTGAAACAGCTGCCCAAACTGGGCGATTGCCGATAGCATTACGATAACGTGCAAGCAATTCTTGATTTTCAACCAGAAAAACATCAGCCTTGAGATTACCAGAAAACGTAACAGATTTTACGCCAAGTGTATGGTAATAAGCTACATCTCTTTCATTTTGACCAATCGCCAAATCAATATCCTTAAAAATATGTTTGGCAAGAACACGTCGTTTTTGCCAAGCTTTAAAAGAACGTTCAGACATATGGGCATTAACCAAAATCTGCGGAATACGCATTTTTGCAAGTTCTTTAATACGAAGAGGCCAAATTTCTGATTCACAAATTAAGACGAGATCAGGCTTCCAATGACGAATAAAACGGCGCACTGCAAAATCTAAATCCAAAGGAGCATATTGATGAATCAACCTATTACCAAAATATTTTTTCACAAGAGTAGAAGATGTCACCGTCCCAGTTGTCATTAATACATTGATTTCCAATGATAAAATATAATTTATAAGTGGAACAAGTGCAAGTGTTTCTCCAACACTTGCTGCATGCAACCAAACTAACGAACCTTGGGGGCGTATATGAGAACTTTTACCTAAACGCTCTTTTTTGCGACACCACTCTTCTTTTCCACGAATAGCACGAAAGAACAAATAAAAAGGAATAACAGGACATAAGCAAAAACCAATCATTCGATAGCTTAAAAGAGCCGTATGTGCCTTTAATTCTACCATTTAAAATCACCTCATCCAGCTATTTTAAGATATCTATATACTTATTTTGTTAAAAAATTCATCAACACTATTGGTTGCATCCATATTTTTTAATATCATTCATATCTTAAATAAAAAAAGCTTAATCCATGAGAAAATTCAATACATATACACATTATTTAAATCTCTTTTAATTAAATTTTGTAACTTATATCGATTTTATCACTTCATTCTGCACCCTATAAAAAATCTTACTCAAAAATAACAAAACTACATTTCAGTCGATTATAATTTTTAAAATATAAATGATAAACCTATGACATAGATTGTATCAATTTTTTCAACTCACTGAATAAATACTTCTTATGATTTTAATGAGACTTTGAATTTTGCACGTTGGTATTTTAGAGAAAAAGCTTATTTTTACATATGTTAGGTATTGTCAATTTTTCAAAAAAATAACCCATATAGACATTACAACCTAATATAAATACAACAAATAAAATGTGTTTAAAAGAAAGCTCAATCTCTATTATTTCATTTCAATAAAATGAATATGTCAAACTAATCTTAAAAAACTTTTGAATAGTATAGAGTTCTCATTTTAAATTGTGATATAATCTCTTAAAGGTAATCCAGAAAAATCTAATCTTGTTTAATAGAGAATTTCTTAAAAGTCTTAAAGCAATTTAAATAAGAGTTTTCAAAATTTTAAATCCTCTCTTTTCAGGAGGTCGCAATGATATATTATTCCTTTTAAGATTGTATATAATCAACACAAAATGATTAACTTATAGATTGTAGTTTTAAATGAGTACTCAAGAAATCCTTATGAGGTAAGTTAACTTCATAAATCTATTCAGTTTCTCTAAGTTTCTAATTTTGGTAAAGTTTCTAACGACTTTCATGGTTTCTAAGCTTATAGTAATAACTCGTTGAAAAAATTCCAATAGATAAGTAACGAGTGCTAATAATCTCAACAGAGTAATAATTGCTATCATTAATAATGCTACTCTTTTTATTAATCTTAACGCATTAGTGTCTCATACCCCATTCAAAAGCAGAGTGACTATTCACAATATAATCATAAACTTCGAGTGATAGCTGTCATGATAATATTGCTGTTGTAAATAGGTTGATAGAAACTGTCTTGCATTTTTATTAAGCGTAAAGATGGTGGTGCAATAATGGATTTTATACCTTGCACGATTAGAAGGAATGGGAGTGATATCGACTGATCAAAACTACAGTGGACCACGGCGTTCGCGGCCTTTTGACCGGCATCGTAGCGGATTTGTTTTAGCGGAGGGTGCAGGTCTGTTTGTTATTGAAAAATTATCTAACGTATTGGCGCGGCAGCGTGAGCCGTTGGCCTATTTATTGGGTTACGGCGGTGCACTTTGCACACAGCATATTGTAGCGCCGCATAAAGATGATCTCGAAATGCAACTGTCGATGGAGCGGGCCATCGAACATGCGGATGTTGACCGTACCGCTATTGATTTTGTGAATGCACATGGGACATCGACAGTACAAAATGATCAGCACGAAGCCAGTGCAATCAGAACGGTTTTTGGCGCGCACAACCCGGCGATTGTGGCGACAAAATCTTGGCACGGGCATCTGATTGCTGCTGCCGGTGCGATGGAAATTTTGGGTGTACTGGTTTCTTTTCGGAACAATGTTTTGCCCAAAATTTTGAATTGTGATGAAATCGATCCTCAATTGCCCGCTGGTATTGCGCTTGTGAGGGAGCATCAGTACCGACCGCTTAAATACGCATTGAAAAACTCATTTGGTATGGGCGGTGGCGCAAGCAGCTTGGTTTTAGGGAATCCACAATATCTGTAAGGGACACCTCATGCTAACAATATATTCCTTATTAGAAAGAAACTGGCAAGTGATTTGTCATCACAGTCATTATTCGGCAGAGGATGTCAGCATGATGACAAAAGGGTGTGCAGATACAGTAGTTAGATATTGTCGTGATCGCCCGCAAGGGGAGCAAAATAAGCTGTTTGTTTTTGTGATTAGAAATAATTTCGAAGGCATGATTAGCTATTTTGTTGCGTCTGTGCTAAAATTGAAAGCTTGGATCGTCAGTATTCATGATTTAGACATTGTTGATATACTGGTTGATGCTGATTGCATTGCGGCTGTTGTAATGAGCCATGAAGTCAGGGATATTAATATCATCAGTCACCGGATTAATATCGCGTTTGATCACTGTCTTTCAACTGTGAACGAAAATCTGGCTGATTTTACAGCATATCCGTGCGCGCATTTCTATTTTTGTACCTCCGGAACAACCAGTAAACCCAAGTTGATTCAATATCATGAAAATATTCTGATTGAGAATGCCATCGCGGTGAGCCAATCTCTTGGACTAAGTAATGAAGATTGCTCATTGTGTTATTTCCCAGTGCAGTATATGTATGGTCTCTCTACTATGCTATGTGCCTTCTTATCGGATAGCAAACTGGTATTTGAAAAATTTCAAATAAGTAATATTGGTGAACTCGTTTCGCACTATAGCATTACCAACTTGCCTTTAATCGGTGACTGGATGCTGGTAGTAAGCGACAATTTTTACCAAAAGCCGAATCCATGTGCAAAATATCTTGAATGCATCCGATCGTTTGCTCACCGTACAAGCATCGGGTATCCTCTCATCATGTACGACGTTATGGAATAACTTCGGTCAGACCGAATCCGGACCGCGCTTGTTTCATAATAAGATCTGTTCGCTACACGATTGAAAGAACCAGTAAATATGGCGTTGTAGCGCCGGGTAAGGCTTTGGTGAGTGATATAAAAATTGATTTGCGCCCCATTGATCGGGCGGATGCTTCTGATTCAGTGCGCCGTACGTTTTATAAAACGCCTTTCGCGTGTGATGGTTATGTTGATAGTTCCTTGCAATTAAAGCCGCGTGATGAATGGTTTGATTCCGGCGACCTGTTTGTTAAAGATGAATCCGAATGCTATTACTGGATAGCCAGAGCCGTTAATGAATTTAAACACAATGGTAAGTTTATCCCAGTTCAACTGATCTCAAATGACATTATTAAGTATGCCGGATGTTTAAGGCATTACTTTTCAAAAGCACAGAACGGCGATCTTTATCTCAACCTTGATATGTCGGCAAATAGTGAGCAGGTTAAAGTCGTTACTAAACTATTGACTGATAAATGGTATCAGTATGCATTTAAAGTAAATATCAGAAAAATTGCCACGACAAATACAGGGAAAATAAAATGTACCGTGTAGATAAAGCTCATGGTATGAGCAGAGTGTATGTTAATCGCCGTGCAAACAATTATCTGTGCATTGTGAGCCATTCTTTTTATACCTATTTTTTAGCTATTGATAGGCTTCATCGTTATTTGCCTGTATCGACGAGACGTACATCGAGAGTGATATTGCACCGTGAAATGGCGAAGGTACTTTTTATCGATATATTTAAACGGATTTTGCCAGATGTAAAGATGTCACACAGTTCTGTGAGCCATGGACGGAGTAAAAGTATTATGTTGCTTAATAATGATCCGCGGATTCAGTCTGTCGTGGTTGATATCGAATTTATTGAGAAAAAAAACTACCGAGGCCATTTATGCTAGATTACTGTGAAAAATGCGCGAACTTTCCAGAAGGGCAGGTGCTGGATAATCGGCTATGCACCACAATATTTAGCTGCATGGAGAGCTTGTATAAGGCATTATGCGCCATCTCGGCGTGTACTTTTGATATAAATGATTACTTTTTAGTTGAACATGACAGGACGCGATGTGTTTTTCGGTACGTTGGGAATACATTTGTGTTTAAAGGGATGACGTTTATTTGTAACTGCTATTATCTTTGTCAATCTGTGATAACCGTTGTTTTGCTGGATGCATGTTTGCAATCAATTATTTTAGATGACCTCTTATATGAGGACGTAACCGTTTCTATACCCAGTTAGTTTTTAACGAGTTTATGGCAATGCCATAACTAGCTTCATTTAGAGGAATATGTGATGAATGATTTACTGGTAAATATCACCCCTGAGCACTATGAAAGGTATGCTACTGAAGGTACATCACCGTGGAATGCGTATTTGATGGAAAGAGTTCTGGAAGAAGCATCTGGTGTTACTTCTGCGAAGAAAAAATTCTCGATATTGGCATGGGAACTGGCCACATGCTTTTCAAGCTTTACCGCTCCCAAAAACTCACAGACTATTTCTTTTACGGGGTTGATATTGATCCCCGTATGGTTCAGTTTTGTGTTAAAAAATGTACCGAGTTAAAATACCAGCATGCATTCAACATCATTGAAGCCAGCGTCAGCAATTTACCGTTTCCCGATAACTCCTTTTCAATGATTTATGCCCGTTCCGTAATTCATCACTGGGCTGAACCTAAAAAAGGATTACAGGAGTTGTGCCGTGTTTTAGATCGCGGCGGTCGTATTATCATCCATGAACCCCTAGCTGATGCAGAAGAAACAGCACTGGGTGTTTTTAACCAATCACGTCGTGAATGCGGTGTGGCAGCTATGTCCACAGAAGAAAAATTCACATTAGCCGGTATCACCGATTTTTTATATGGCTGCGATCTTAGTGAGATGAGCTGGACAGTGAGACGTGGAGAAGGTCTAGCAGCTCTGGGCTGTGAAATTTTCATTAAAAAGGTCTGAGTTATCATGGATTATTTCTGTGCTGAAATGTATGCAAAAATGCAACCACGTATAACGGCAATAACTGGCTGCCATGCACTCGATTACATTGCTTTTCGCGATTCGATTAGGATAAGTACACGCGTTTATTCGACCACTGGTGATAGTGGTTCTTTGACTCAACTGGACTCTACGGCTGAACACTTACCCATGCTGCTTGGTGCTACAAGCGGCACCACCGGGGCGATGAAAATGGTCAGCGTTCGTCTAAAATCCAGTAAGGAAGCGGTCAGCTCATCAGAGCATAATTTAATTCGTAACCTGCGCGCGCGGCAATTTTTTTCCCCAGGGGATGTTGTTGGCAACCTGTTTACGATTAATCTGTTTTCATCTTTACACTACTTGGCGTGTGAAATTGTAAAACATTGCCGTGCACATGTCGTGCCGGTTGGCGATATGCCCTGCTGCTGAAGAGTCATTTCGAGTTTCTGGCTGAAATACGGCTCTCGGTACTGTTTGGCGTGCCCAGCACCATCGTTCAGTTCGTTGAAGCTATGCTCAGCCTTGGGGTTCCACTGGCAATTAAAAAAGTGCTCTTTACCGGTGAATCGATGCTGGGTGTGCATGAAAACTATCTGCGCGAGATGCTGGGCGCCGATCTGCGGATAATTGGTTTATATGGTTTGTCGGAGTGCGGTTTCATTGGTATGTCCTCCGAAGGGCGGCTTAATCGGCACCTGCTCTTCAGCGATGATTTTTTCTTTGAATATGAAGATAAGAGAGGGCTGCTAGTGACATCGCTGGATCCCGATGTCTCGCGCAAACTTATCAGATATTCCGTGGGCGATATGGGCACATTATCCGTTGAAAATGGTGACCTCTATTTTGAAGGTATTAAACGCAATGCTGTTGATTTTAATTTCATGGGAAATTTGATTAGCCATGAAAAAATATTCAAAATTATTAATCGAAGATTGCCCGATGTGATTGTTCAAATTGTATTGTCTTTATCCGCGGATAGACAAGAGATTATGGATATTAAAATCTGCTGCGAAGTATTTCACAACCTTGATTTGTCCGAACTAACTGAGGAAATCTATCATTTGTCGGATATTTATGAAGCCTATATGAAAAAGCGCGGGCGTATTAACCTCACCCTCGTCGAATATAGCGATTTGCTTTTCTCATCCAGAGGGAAATGCCTGCTAGTTTATGACGCAAGGGAGTCCTGTAATGCAACTTGATAATTTGTGTAATGAAATTGTATCAGGGAATTCGCATACGATAAATGTCAACATAAGGTTTTATAGCGTGTCACCGGAGCAGCAGGAGTAAATCACGTCAGATGATGTTATTGATAATTATGATTTAGATAATAACGTATTGTTTATTCGTGGATGTAATTTGATTGATATTGCCGATGAAAACCTTTATTTGCAGAACGCATGGTTTGCACTGACCGGCAACCTTCTTAATGAAGAACAGATGGATCGGCTGATTCAGAATGCTAGCGCCGAACTGCAAAAGACGAACCCTACAGCCAAACTGCAGGCGATGCATCAACTGATCAATGCATTGCCATCTTTGAGTTTAACGCAGCGCTTTATGATGTTATTATCGCAAGTTGAGGTTTCGGCGGCTCAGGGTAAGGTCATGGCTCCCGTAAGCGACGGTGGTTGTCTTAAAATTATCTTGCTGATGCCGCGGATTATTGCATTGGCGCGCTCTTCCCAACAGTTTTCCGATTCGCCGGAGATCGAAAATTGCAATACCTTTGAGCGTGCTTTTTGGTTAGCATTAACTAGCAAGGAAGCTTCTTCCGACTGGGATATTGATATGCTTTGCCGGTGCATGTCTCTACTGCTGGGCGGGTTTGGTATTGTGACACCCACAACCACCACGATAAGATTTATTGCCAGTACCAAGAGCGACGTCATTTCTGCACTAATCGGTGAGTTTTGTGCCACTGGCCCCGGCGCATATGGGAGCCTGCAAATATGCTATCATGCGACTTTCTAGTGTCCTCCATGAGATTGAAGCCGGGAATCTTGAGGCCGGCGGTAACGCATTATTGCAAAGACAAACCCTGGCTAGGGTTTGGTCACCCGATTATGCAACGGGATGTCCGAGTTGATTTCTTTTTTTCACGCTTTCAGATGCCTATGCGCCCCTTCAGTTCGCTTGCGCGATCTATTTCGGACAATACAGGACTGCAACCCAATGTCGATTTTCTAATTGCAAGCATCATGAGCAAACATCGGGCTTCTCCTGAGCTGGGATTGTTGGCTTTTTTCGTTTGTCGTATGCCGATACTTCTCGTGCACTATCAAGCGCGGTTTAGTGCTCATTCCTTCGGTTTATCATCAAAGGATTTAAGAAAAAAATATAAAAAAGTCCCCAAATTATGGCTATAAAGCATCGCACCGAGCCAAATTTCTTGAGTATATGTCAGAGTATCACCTTAACCGCACCGATGCGTGCTTGCGGGCAAATCAATATTTCTCACTGGAATTTAGCCCATAACTATTTGAAACAGGGCTTGTTACTCGAAGCCTTGCATCAGTTTTCAGTTCGATTCGCCACCGTGGTGGCTAAAAACTCGGATCTCACTTATCGCTATCTCCCTGTCATGGTTGAACAGTTTTTCTCTACCACCCATTTTGATAGCGATCGGTTATGCGTTGAAGGACATATTGAACGCATTAATGAGGCCTACCGTATTCACTGTAAGGCTAGCACATATGACAATGGAAAGGCCGTTATTGCGCAGGCAATCATCATGGTCAGTAAGGTCTGCTTCTTTAGCTCGTGTTCTGAGAAAGCCGCTCTTCCATTACTAGGCGATTTATGTAAGATTTCTTCCGTAACCGGAGATTCTTGTACTTTTTCCTTTAATGCGCATCACCCGCTTTTTGAGGAACATTTCCCCTCCCACGCCGTATGTCCTGGTTCACTATTGATTGAGATGGTTCTGGCTTTGGCCACGCAGGGTAGGGCGAAAAATATCGCATCTGTTGCGCTGAAAAAAGTAAAGTTCATTGAAGCAGTTTATCTGGGAGATACCTATCAGTTGACCATTAAACAGGATACAGAGTGTGAACCGGGTGGCGTTTTTTATATTCATACGGAAACTAAAAAACGAAGCACTTGCGGTAAGTTTTCTATCAAATATAAAAAGGAGGATGCGCCATGTTTAACATAATAATCTCTTTTATTCCGTGGAGTATTTACTCCTGGGTTATCAATGGAAACGTTTTAACTCTGGTCGAACGCTCTCTCATCTTAACTGTGCTTTTATCATTCATTCTGTTGATGATGTGTTGCGTAATGAGTTTGGAAAAAGCTTGGGGTCACGAGGAGTCTCCATTCTCGACCCTTTCACTGGAACAGGTACCTTTATCACAAGGCTTTTACAATCTAAACTGATCAAACCAGAGGACATGGAATATAAATTCCGTCATGATATCCATGCCAACGAGATTGTCTTGCTCGCCTATTACATAGCAGCCATTAACATTGAATCGACTTATCATAGTCTTATGAAAGGTGGGTATATTCCTTTTAAGCATATTGGTTTGGCTGATACGTTTCGAATGCTTGAAAAGAAAGATTTGTTACAAGAATTATTTAAAGAAAACAGTGAATATTTGGAACTCCAAAAAAATCTAAATATCAAAGTTATCTTTGGCAATCCTCCTTATTCAGTGGGACAAAAAAATGCCAATGACAGTGCGAAGAATACTCCTTATCCTATTTTAGATAAACGGATCAGTGAGACTTATGCTTCTCAAGCTAAATCAATGAATACGCGAAATTTTTATGACAGTTATATTCGTGCTATACGCTGGGCTAGTGACCGTATTGATAATGCTGGGGTAATCGGCTTTGTTTCTGGCTCTGGTTACGCAGAAAAATCGACAATGAACAGTTTACGAAAATCTTTAGCCAAAGATTTACGAGCATTTATGTACTTAATTTACGAGGGGATCTTCGCAAGAATATGTTAAGCAATGGAGTTGCTCAAGAAGGTGAAAATATTTTCGGCAATGGTAGTATGACGGGTATTGCGGTAACGCTATTTATCAAAAATCCCAATGCTTCTGGAGATTGTAAAATTTACTATCATGATATTGGAGATAATCTTTCTACCGAAAAAAAACTTAAGAGGCTTCAATATTTTGGTAGTATTGGTGGTATTACATGTGAAAACGGTTGGAAAGTAATTACACCGGATGAACATGGGGATTGGATAAATCAACGTGATAACAGTTTTGAAACATTTCTAGCCTTGGGTGTTAAGAAAGGGCATGACAAAAAACTGTTTGAAACGTTTTCTCGTGGTATTATGACAAGTCGTGATCTTTGGGCATACAATTCAAGTCGTGCAATTTTAGCGAAAAATATGAGTAACATGATTGCCTTCTATAACAGTGAAGCAGAACGTTTTAATAATGCTTATGCGCACACTGACAGTAAATCACGTACAAAGGCTGTAGATAATTTTGTTAATTCAGATACAAGCAAGATAAGTTGGAGTTTGAATATAAAAAAACAATTAGCAAGAGGTCATATTTTAAAATTTGAAGAAGTCGGTTTTGTTCAAAGTTTATATCGTCCTTTTACACGACAGTGGCTTTATTATAATCGCATTTTTAATGAAGCAATTTATCAAATGCCTCGTATCTTTCCTGTAGAAAAAATGATCAAAAATACAGTGATACAAGTTTCTGCTATAGGGGCAAGAAGTGGCTTTTCTGTTATTATGACTAGGGATCTACCTGATTTTCATGCAATAGATACAGGTCAATGCTTTCCAAAATATATTTATGAAGATGCTACGGTTTCAAAAAGTGAGAAACAATCCCATTTATTTGCAAATTCTACAGAGAAAAACACAACAGCTGGTTTACAGAAGCGTGATGCCATTACTGATGAAGGTCTAGACCATTTTAAAGCCGCTTATCCTAATGAAACTATCACGAAAGATGATCTATTCTATTATGTTTACGGTCTTTTACATTCGGAAGATTATCGTGCTCGTTATGCTGATAACCTCTCTAAAGAACTGCCTCGTATCCCTTGTGTAAAGAGTGCTAATGATTTTTGGAAGTTTGTAACAGCAGGGCGTAAACTGGGTCATTTGCATGTAAACTATGAAGATGTAGAGCCTTATCCAGTCACATTTAAAAAGGGTAATCCAAAACAAACAGAGATCTCTAATTCTGAGAAACTCTATTACGTTACAGAAATGAAATTCGCAAAAGTAGGTAAAGAGAAAGATAAATAAACAGTTATATATAACAGCAATATCACAATAACAGATATCCCTCTTGAAACTTATGAGTATATCGTCAATGGCAAACCTGCTCTTGAATGGGTTATGGGGCGTCAATGCGTAAAGACTGATAAAAAGAGTGGTATTGTCAATGATGCCAATCACTATGCTGTTGAAACCATTGGCAACCCTGCCTACCCTCTAGAGTTATTTCAGAGGGTTATTACCATAAGTTTAGAGATAATGAAAATCGTTAAGAACCTACCAAAACTAGAAATTAGAGAAACTGAATAACTTATAATGCATGCTCACATGATGAGTATAATAAACTCACAAGGGGTATAAGGTCTTATACCTATAGGTTATTATATCCCTTTTATAAATTGCTTACATATAATCTTTAAAAGGAGTGTTTATATGCGTTATTCTAAAAAGAAGAAACTTGCACTATTAAATACTCTTATTTTGATTGCTTTAAGACTTTTAAGAAATCCCATCTTAAAGTGAATACGCTTCTTTTACATTGCCTTTAAGATGTTATATCGTAATCTAAAATGATAGCTTTATTGTTATCAAAAGCTTTGTTTAAAGAGGGTTATGTATATTCATTTTCTTATATTACTTATAGGTTTTGAATGTTTCTTAAACCCTCAAAACCCTTACAAAACATACATCATTAGTTGAATTTATAGGTTGTATTATTGATATAGGTTGTTTTTTGAAAAATTGATAAAAAATAATATATTGAAATATAATGACTTTTATTTTTTATTGAAAAATATGTAAAGGGGGGAGTAAAAGGAACCCTCAAAATACTCAAAACTCATAACCATAATGGTCTTGATAGTACTTCTTATGAATTACAAGCTATCTTTTGAAAGGCTTTAAAGGATCACATACTTTATCATAAAGCACATTTTAATCACTCACTAAAATAATCTATTTTGTCAGTTCAATTTACTGACACATAACTGACAAGTTTTAATCAATTCACATCATGGTTATCTTTAAAGGTTGTACTCTTGATATGAGTTATGTTTTTAAAACACTAACCTATTGAAATATAATGTTTTAATTTTTTTATCATTAAAAAAAAATAATATAGGGTCTAAAAAGAACTGACAACACTGACACGGTCTATTAAAAGGTATTTTGCTCATCTCTATAATGATCAGTTTCTATTGAGATGTTTTCATAAATCGCAATTATCCTATTTATCAACTAGTTGTATAACATCATCTAAGGTATAGGTTTTCATGAATCTTCCCCTACATACTCTTTAATTCTTTTGCAGAGAAATTCATAAAAATTACTTGCGTAATATTCGGAATCTTCAGATGTATACTTGAGATAGAGTGGGCATTCACCATCCCGAAACTGTGTATAATCAAAATAAAAGGTTTCACCAAAATCAGTTGTGCAGATAACAAGTTGTTTGGGGTCCGTAAAGCCATCTCTTCTATCGAGTAAGTTTCGGTAAACAATATCACCAGCAGGAATACCTGCGCAGATTTCATAAATACTGAATATTTCTTCACCTCCAATTTCTCCTCCTCCATAATTTTTTAAAAAATTCTTATAGGAAGAGGTAAATTGTAAACCAAGAGTGTTCTCAGCTGTTTTAATCCGTACATCATCAGGGGCATTATCTTGAGTACCAAAATTAATAACATGACTATGCATATCAACATATTGTGCAACATCTGATAAAGTATAACTTTTCATAAATTTTTCTCCATAAGTCACAGCGTGTTTTTACTCATAATGAGTGTTCCTAATGATCAATCTTTTTCTACTATAGCCAATGGAATTGAGATGAGATTGATAAAATCATAAGAGATATGTTCTTGACGGAGCTCTTTTCTCATCTGTCTCTGTACAATCATCTCGCATTTACAATATATGATGGAATTAAAGGAGGTGATCATTAAAGTTTAGAGAGCGCCTTTTAGGGATATTATTTCAATATTTGCAATAATTACTCTTTCTTTTTTCCTACTTAGGAATTTTTTTTGAAATCCAACAAATAACTTTTCTGATAAAATTTGTCTTTGGATTCATAGGAGCAACCAAACTCCTGCCTTGATAAAATGAGTAGAGAACCTCAACGAGAGGACTATCTTGTTCTTGTGTCACAGGATGTAACATAATAGGTCTAAAATCGACTCCAATAGGTGCTCTTCCTGATACCATTCTTTCCACATTTGTACCCGTTACTATCTGTCCTTCTTCTTTCCAAGAAGAAACTGTTTCGGGCTCAAACAGTTCATCTTCCTGATAAACTTTTTGACTTTTAAATTCCACCGGCTCAGCTGCCCCCATACTTTTTTTCTTTATCCATTTCATGATTCATAATCCCCTCGATTTTTTCAAAATAATCAATTTATTCTTTGTTCTAAATAGACTTAAATAAACTCTCCTTCCAAGAGCGAGGTTATTCCTCGCTAGAAAGCTCTGAGTGATCATCAAAATCTTTTGCTACCCGTTCAATCAAAGCGTAGCTCACTTGCTTCACCTTTGCTACTTCTTTGGCTAAAGCTAATGCACGTTCAAGGTGGGTTTTGTTGATGCTCTCGTCAAAGCCTAGGTGATCCTCTGCCGTAAAGCTTTGCTGATAAGATTGTAAGGTTTCAGCATCACCCAATAAAGCAAGAGCGCCAAGATGAAGTAAAGCATAATCCGTATCGTTTGCTTTAGACGTAGTGCTTTTTTTCCAAGGAGCAGTGCCATAATCAGAGCGAAGTCTTTTAGAAAGGTCAATGTCTGTTACCGCCCATTCTAAAGCATCATCAAGCGCCTGTGTTAAACGATCCGTAGTGACTTCTGGTTCAAAGATTTCTAATCCCTTGGCTTCAAAATTAAGCTGTATATCTGGAATATCTTCCGTGTGGGTAGGATCAATGAATTTACAAGCGGTGGAAAGAATGCCCGTGCTAATCAAAAAGGCGCTATCAAATTGCGGGTAGTCTTTGGCAATTTCGTCGTTATAAAGAATATCTACTTCACGATCAGCCAATTGATAGCTTGCCATATGGTCATTCTCATTGATTTTCTCGGTTGACCAGCCTAGGCTTTTTAAAAGTGCATGAGCACTTTCCATGGTAAGACGATCATCAGTGTCATCTGCTTCATCCACTTCCTCTGCCACTTCAACAGAAGTTGTTTTAGAAGCAACAGATGCTGTTTGCGCATCCAAACTCAAAATCGGTGCATTTTTCGGAAAACCTGCTCGATAACCCCGTGCAAGAGTGAGGAGATTATCAATTCTATATTTTGAGATTTCTTCCACAAAACCTAAAGGATTTCCCTTTCTAAAATTCTCCTTATAAGATTTGAGCTTTTCAACATCCCCAATCAAAACAAGCGCAATAAGGTGACGCGCTACAAGATCAAGTTCACTGTCTGGGGAAAAAGCCGCATAATCATAAATGATTTGATTGACATTTTGCCGATCTGCCCATTCAAGTATATCTGTACAAATCTCCTTTAGCTTGCCTCTATCCAATTCAGTACTAGAAACTGTATAAACTTCTTCTGCTTCTTTGAGGGCTATATATTGAGGCATATTATAGAAAATTTCTCTATGAGCAGTGGAAAAACCAAGTGTTGAAAGGGAAGCCTTAAACGCAACAATCGGCTCTTCTTCATCACTTTGAAGGTTATACATTATATTGATAATACGGTCTTTACTTACAAAATAAGCATTGCGATTGTAGTTTTTATCACGATAAACTGTCCACCCCATTTCTTTTAATTGCTCTGTAACTTTATTGAAAGTAATCAAAGCTTTCGGACCAAGATGTGCTTCTGCTGCTTCTCGCTCATTAAGGATTTTCAGATGTTTTTCAGAAAATTCAACGGCATGGTTAACATATTTTTCTACTTCATCATCATCCAAATGTTCAGAAATCGTACCAGCTTCTAAAAAATTTTTATAAGATTTCAGGATATCAATTCGACCTGTCAACGCTAAACAAGCCAAATGCCAGACTATATCTATATTGTAGCTATACTTTTGAACACGTGTTTTGCTTTCTATTGATGCTTGTAAATCTTGGGCGCGTGCCCACTGTATTATCCGCTCAGAGATTTTTGTTAACTCTTGCTCATTCAATTCCTCTACACAAATATCAATTTCCTTGCCAAAACCACTAAAAAAACCTCCTCCAATCGTGTTAAAAGACTTATAAATATCCGTAGGTCGTATCCAATTATATTCTCTCCTATAGTGAATATATTCGCAAGCTACAGAAATCTCTTCGTTAGAGATCTCAGCTTCAAGACGAACATTGTAATTATCATGAAGACGTATAAAGCCAAAATCAAATTGAATAAAACGGTCTGGCAAAGAGAGAAACATTCTCTCAGGTTCCATAGCAATCCATCCTCGCGTTTTGAGGATGCGACTTGCTGCGATGAGATTTATCGAGCGCTGTTTTGGCTTATTGCGCGTTAGAATATCGTCTAATTCCCCATTTTTATAGACCTGTGCAAAAAGAAGCAAGCGTTCATTCCACGTCATTATTTTATAATCAGAAAATTCTGATACGTTTATTTTGGGCGTAGACTCATAACTCCTTAAAGCTTCTATCTCGCCGAGAAGAGCCTTTGCAACAAGAGAATGATTAGCAGCTTCTTCATGTAATTTTTTTTCAATATCTTGTGCTTGCGCCCAAGTAATGACTTTGTTTAAAGCAGATTCAATATGACTTTCTGAAAGATCCGGTACCGTAACCCCGAAATCACCTATTTCTGGATAGAGTATATATCCATACCGTGACTTTTGCCCCCTAGAATATTCACAAGCAAGACTATAAGAAGCAGTTGTGAGACTAGCTAATAACCAAAATTTTTCACCATCCGTTTCATGTTTCACACCATAGCTCAAATCCACAATGCGATCCGGAAGATAATAATAGGCAAATGTATCGCCTACTTCATCACGATAGAGCTCACAGCCCAGACTTTTTAATATTTCTGCTGCATCTTTAGTTTGCATAATGTTTCACTCTTCTCCAACCGCCGGATAACAGCTAACTGTATAAGGAATTATTCTATTCCACTCTTTGTTTATTTGATTTTCACTCCAATTGTCTCTAAACTCTTTCAGAAGCTCTGCATCTCCTTCAAATTTTTTCAAATCTTCTTGGTATTTATTAAGCTGTTCCTTATTTTCGCCCAGATAGCGTTTCATAATTTTCCCAAAAGGTTTTGCATCTCCTGTTTTATACGCTATTTCAAAATCTTTTTGACATTCTGTTAATTGAAAATTACCAGTTTTTATATCAATAACTTTTAATACACCTTTCTCCACATAAATAATATCAGGGCGATGTATTTTTTTTAACGAAAAGTTCATAGATTATTCTCCATAAGTCGCAGTTTATTCACGCTAATACTGTTCTACCACTGTAAATAATAGTTGATCTTTCGTCTCCCAGCCAAGCGTTTTTAAAATCTCTGTCACGTCTTTAGTTCGCATCGCTATTCACTTTCATTCAAAAAGTCCTGGATAATGAAAAACGTTAACGTCAGTTTTGTCTAACTTATTATTCAATTGTCCTTTAATCCATTCTTTACTAGCCTCGTTTAATTCTTTATCACTTCCTTTAAAATCTTTGAACGATTCTTGATATTTCTCTAAGAACTCTTTGTTCTCTTTAAAAAATTTTATAAATTTTCCTTTTGTGGACTCAGCATTTCCTTCTTTATATGCCTCTTTTAAAATCTTTTGTTGTTCACTTAATTTAGAATTCTTCCCCGTTTTTACCTCGCCAATTTTTATTTTACCATTCTCTATATAAACAATATCCGCACGAGATTTTACTACCCCCTTATCCGTCTTAGTTTTGAATACTATTTCTGTCTCGCATACTATACATCCTTCATCCTTTAATTCTTGTTTTTTCTCATCGCGTTTTTTATCATGATGCTTCCTGACTTGTTCAAGTATGTTACCCTTTCCATCATTATTGTTTTGTGGTTCTTTATTGTTTCCGTTTTTTTTTCTTATTTTTACTTTCCTTCTGAGACTCTTTATTTTTTTCTTCTTGTGAGTTTTGATTTGTTTTTTCGCTATCTTCTGCAGAATTTTTCGATGCAAACCAATAGGTAAGGAAATCAGCTATAGCGGTTCTATTGTTAGGAGATTGAACAATAGTTGCTCCACCAGCCATAAAAAGAGACAGAGCTGCCAACTCTTGTGGCGTAAGCGACACAATGAACGCTACAGCAGCTGCTACCGCAGGAAGAAAATTATTTTCGGCAGCATTACCTGCGGCATCAGCGCCAGTATTGACATCACCACCAGCAAGGGCAGCGGCAACGCCCCCGGCAGCCCGTGCGACATCAATGGCATGATCATTAAAATCAGAAAACTGTGCTTCAATCTTTGCATTGATACGCGCTTGTTCTTCTGCCGTTGGAACACGACCATCCAATGCTGCTATTTATTTTTGTATAAAATTTTTGGTCGACAGTTTAAACTGGAGCATAGCAGTGGCTTCACCCACAGCACCCCCCACAGCACCGGCTGTGCAAGCACCACTCGCAACAGCGCCTTTTAAGCAGCCAAGTCCTGCGTGGGCAACGATCTGTGTGACCGTGTCTATTTTGCCTTCTGCCTTGGCGGTACCGATTTCTTCCGCCAACGATTTGCCAACCGTATCAGACAGGGCGATGCGCAGATTGTTAAAAAAGTTCTTGTCAAGAGAACCACCCTCAAGAGCCGTTTGAACGCCTGTGCCAATGGCGGCTTTGATCAAGTTCTTTTCCGCCTCACGGGTGATGCGATCAACCAGAGGAGCCGTTTTAGGCAAGGATTGTCCAACACCTGCCATTTCGGTTAGTTGGCTGGTTAAGCCTGCTGTCAACATCGATGAGACAATGCTGAGAANTTTAGGCAAGGATTGTCCAACACCTGCCATTTCGGTTAGTTGGCTGGTTAAGCCTGCTGTCAACATCGATGAGACAATGCTGAGAACATTCTTTGAAGAGCCAAGCTCATGCAAGGCACCGGCAATATTGCCGCGATTATTGACAAGAGCCACAGCGCTTTTGTTAATCAGCGCTTGGACACCAGCCTGTATCGCCGCA
>NZ_JBHIPQ010000005.1:5000-12644 GCF_042196125.1 Bartonella sp. AP280QHHD
CCATACACCGAAGCTGTGGATTTACTCCTTATGGAGTAAGTGGTAGCGGAGCGTTCCGTAAGCCTGTGAAGGGAGACTCGTGAGAGCTCCTGGAGGTATCGGAAGTGAGAATGCTGACATGAGTAACGATAAAGGGAGTGAGAGACTCCCTCGCCGAAAGTCCAAGGGTTCCTGCTTAAAGTTAATCTGAGCAGGGTGAGTCGGCCCCTAAGGCGAGGCCGAAAGGCGTAGTCGATGGGAACCACGTTAATATTCGTGGACCTGTGGGTAGTGACGGATTGCGTATATTGTAAGATCTTATTGGATTGATCTTGCAGTGAAGCAGTTCCAGGAAATAGCTCCCACATATAGACCGTACCCCAAACCGACACAGGTGGACTGGTAGAGAATACTAAGGCGCTTGAGAGAACTACGTTGAAGGAACTCGGCAAATTGCACGCGTAACTTTGGAAGAAGCGTGACCCTTTAGCGGGCAACCGTTAGAGGGTGGCACAGACCAGGGGGTAGCGACTGTTTACCAAAAACACAGGGCTCTGCGAAGTCGCAAGACGACGTATAGGGTCTGACGCCTGCCCGGTGCTGGAAGGTTAAGAGGAGATGTGCAAGCATTGAATTGAAGCCCCAGTAAACGGCGGCCGTAACTATAACGGTCCTAAGGTAGCGAAATTCCTTGTCGGGTAAGTTCCGACCTGCACGAATGGCGTAACGACTTCCCCGCTGTCTCCAACGTAGACTCAGTGAAATTGAATTCCCCGTGAAGATGCGGGGTTCCTGCGGTTAGACGGAAAGACCCCGTGCACCTTTACTATAGCTTTACACTGGCATTTGTGTCTGTATGTGTAGGATAGGTGGTAGACTTTGAAGCAGGGGCGCTAGCTCTTGTGGAGTCATCCTTGAAATACCACCCTTACCGATATGGATGTCTAACCGCAGTCCGTTATCCGGATTCGGGACCGTGTATGGTGGGTAGTTTGACTGGGGCGGTCGCCTCCTAAAGAGTAACGGAGGCGCGCGATGGTAGGCTCAAAACGGTCGGAAATCGTTTGTTGAGTGCAATGGCATAAGCCTGCCTGACTGTGAGACTGACAAGTCGAGCAGAGTCGAAAGACGGTCATAGTGATCCGGTGGTCCCGTGTGGAAGGGCCATCGCTCAACGGATAAAAGGTACGCCGGGGATAACAGGCTGATGACCCCCAAGAGTCCATATCGACGGGGTTGTTTGGCACCTCGATGTCGACTCATCGCATCCTGGGGCTGGAGCAGGTCCCAAGGGTATGGCTGTTCGCCATTTAAAGCGGTACGTGAGTTGGGTTCAGAACGTCGTGAGACAGTTCGGTCCCTATCTGCCGTGGGTGTAGGAATATTGACAGGATCTGTCCCTAGTACGAGAGGACCGGGATGGACGTATCTCTGGTGGACCTGTTGTGGCGCCAGCCGCATAGCAGGGTAGCTATATACGGAAGGGATAACCGCTGAAGGCATCTAAGCGGGAAACCCACCTGAAAACGAGTATTCCCTGAGAACCGTGGTAGACCACCACGTTGATAGGTCAGGTGTGGAAGTGTGGTAACACATGAAGCTTACTGATACTAATCGTTCGATCGACTTGATCGTTCTCATTTCCCATATTCTTTCAAAAATATAAAATTCCAGCTTCTCATCATTCATGCTTTTTGCTGACTTGGTGGTTATGGCGGAGTGAACGCACCCGATCCCATCCCGAACTCGGCCGTGAAACGCTCCAGCGCTGATGGTACTTTGCCTTAAGGCACGGGAGAGTAAGTCGCCGCCAGGTCTGCTAAAGGCATGATAGATAACAATTCAAAAATAAAAATGTAACGATAAATATCAATGCTCAATACTCAGAGTAGACAATAAAAAAATCTTGTCTTAAAATATATGACGCGGGGTGGAGCAGCCCGGTAGCTCGTCAGGCTCATAACCTGAAGGCCGCAGGTTCAAATCCTGCCCCCGCAACCACTTCTTAATCACCACCTACCTTATAATATCAGCAGGGACGTAATAGTAACTTTGCTCTTCTCAATCTAAACAAAGATAGTGTCAAACGAAAGAGATAATATGCTCAATAAGCCTAATTAAAAAAGCTTATAAAATTAAAAAAAATCCATACTATTGTCTCTTTACAAAGTCAGTAATTTACATACATAAGTTCCCCTTTCTGCTACACTTTTCTCATAGAAACTTATCAAAAAAAACTAGAAAAACTAGTTGCTCGTAAAACTACCAATACCTAGGAGCGGCTTTGAAACTGGATCGGATGCCTTCTCATCTCATAAAAGAATGCAATAGGATTAATAAGGGGCATACCCTAATGAAGCAGTGCTAGGCAGAGGCAGGGAGAGAATGCTTTCTTCTCTCTAAACGATAAATCTAAAAGCTCTTCTTAGTACTGCAAAACAAAAATATCATCAATCTCTGAAAATAAAAGCAGGAAAAAACAGGTGTAACGCGTAAACGCATGGAGTAAAATGCTAATCACTCAAAACTCTTCCCACGTACAAAACCCAAATAAGAACTAAGGGGCATGCCTACTAATCATCATGCACCTTCGGAAAGCAAGGGGGGGTAAAAGCCATTAAGCTACGTAATGCTACGCACTTAAAGGGCGCGCAAGGACTAAATCTAAACTCAGATTCTCTTGGATTTTAATATCATCCCTCCCTTTGTTCTATGTGTACCTGTATATCTTCATCCTCAAAACAATCTGCCAACTTTTTGTAACAAAAAACTGTACACAATTCCTTGAACTCCAAACTATCTATATCACTAAATACTAAGGGGGATTTTTACCTAGAAAGCTTTTTGGGGTAGCAAGCCCATGCCTATGATCATTGTAATGATGCAAACCTTTTGCAAACAGTGTTTTAAGAGGGTAAAGTGTTATGTTGATAGCAGAAAGCCTGTAAAGAGAAAATGGCTATGGTATGTAAGAATAGTGCTGTTTTTTATAAGGAGCTGTCTTATTATAAAATTAAGTAGGGTAGGGGAAGAACGTATAGGTACGTAATGCCACGCACTTAAAGGGCGCGCAAGGACTAAATCTAAACTCAGATTCTCTTGGATTTTAATATCATCCCTCCCTTTGTTCTATGTGTACCTGTATATCTTCATCCTCAAAACAATCTGCAACTTTTTGCAACAAAAAACTGTACACAATTCCTTGAACTCCAAACTATCTATACCACTAAATACTAAGGGGGGCGCATAGCTGGCCTAAACTCTCTTTACAGAAAACAAAAAAACAAAACGCTGCATAAGAAAAACTCAAATGCTTGAATTTTTTCTTTCAACGTATGCGCTGATATTTGCTTGCATATCGTCTTAAAAATCCATTTTCCACCAAGATTCGTCTTAATCTCGCAAAATCTAAAGTAAAAAGGCTACATATTTTTGATGTTTCCGTTTCGCGATAGTTTTCCCTATTTTAAATGCTTCTGCAATTTTTGTAAGTATATCTTCTGTTTCTAAATGGCGATCGCTAAAAATTTCCATATTTCGTACATTTTTATCTTCTAGCGCTTGCCATAATTTATCGATTGCTTGAAATCCCTTTGTTGTGTTTTGAATAAGACCAAGGTTTAAAAGGCGATTAATAGATTTGTGAATGTTTTTGGTCTCTGAATTGACAAGTTTGAGGATATCAGAAAGAATTTTAGCACCAAGTATAATAACAGTATAGACAGCGCGTAGTGTCGGTGAGGTCATGGCAGAAATGAGCGAATTATAAGAAAAATGCTTTGGCTGTGTTGCACATGGATATCAATAGAATATTATTCGTGCAGAATGTAGCTACCTTACGCTTGTCTATCCCATAATCCTTTAAGCTATGAGACAATTTGCAACGGCGTTTACAGAGCAATCTTTAAAGACCGTTTTGAGCTTTTTTGCCGCAGAGTGTGTTACAAAATCATAATTGAGCCATTTATGGCGAAGTGTTTTGAGTGCTCTTGTTGTGCCACCGGTTGCAAAAACTATATGTGACATGGAAGCTGCTTATTTTTTCGTTTGCATGAGGCAAAGGCAAGAAGCAAAGGCGGAGGCACCAACAATCATGCAAAAGGTGAAAGCGATATGATTGTTGAAATGGCTGATAATCCATCCACTTGTCCATGAGCCGGCGGCTTGGCCAATATTTGAAATAACAAGAATATAACTGAAAAGAACACTGGCAGAGAGGGATGGGGTTGTTTTCCCTGCTTGATAGTATATTTCTGGAATCATGACAGATTCATAGACACTGTAGGCAATTAATGCAGTCACAGCGGTAAAGACCCCACCCATGAGGAAAAATGAGGAGAAACTTCCCATAAGCCATAATAGGTAGAAAGTTGATTTATCGGAAAGGCTGAGATGTTTATTGATTATTCCTTGCCAGATACAAATACTGATGCCAACAATTGAAAAGAAAATTCCACTATAAGGGGCGAGATTGCTGTCAAATTTACTGAGAAGTGTTGTGGTGGTGATGAAAATTCCCATGAGGAATGCACAAAGCAAAGCCGTGACCAGCAAATAAGCAATAGAACGATTATGTATTATTGTTTTTAAAGAAGAAAGAAGAGCTTTTTTTGTTTTTTTATTCTTTTCAAGAGATAATGTTTTATGCGGGTAATGATAAACAATTTGAATGGATAGAACACAAAGATACAAACCAATGAGTGCAAAAAAAGCCATTAAGAAGGTTGATGCGTTGTATTTTATGGCACTCGTTGCAACAAGAGGGGCGATAACGACAGCAGCATTTTGAAAAAAAGAATAGAGAGTTAATGCGCGTTTAAGAGCATTTTCATTGAGATGTTCTGATAAAATTTCTCTCAAAAATGGCTTTGAAATTGCTTTCGAAAAAGCCATTAAGGTAAAAAAGATCAACCATGCAGAAGGTGTGAGCGATAGGATAATGCACACAAAAGCGCTACTCCTTAAAATAAAGGCGGTAGCCATTAAGAGTTTACGCGAAAATCTTTCTAATAAACCTGTTGTGGTTACCATGAGAATGCTTTCAAGGATTACCGATCCAGCGAGATAAAAAGCAACATTGGCAGCAGTTATGAGAGAAGAGTTTCCAAGCAGAGGGAGTACAAAGAAAAAGGAAAATTCAGAAAGAAAAACTGTGCTATAGATGAAAAAAGGAATTTTATTTTTGCCCATGGAATTTCCATAGAAGTGTTGTTAAATGATCAAAGACATTTTGTTGTATCTTTTGAGGAAGTTTTGCCAGCCCTATTTCTGCTGTGCACATTTCGTTGAAATAGTATCTTTCTTGATTCACTAGCCAGTCCAATGCAAGAATATTGTTTTTTCTACGATGTTTTTAGAAATATCGAGCATGATTTGGATTGAGCAACAACACTGTGCCCGGATGTTCGCGCAACAATCGTAAGATCATTGAGACCTTGATCCTATATCTTCTCCTGATGGTTTTGACTATTTCTAATTCTTTTTGATAACCACCCAATCCTTTTTGATAACCAATTGGCATCCCGCACTCTTGTTCCTCCCCATTGCATCTCTTGCGAAGAGGGCACGCTAATCTCATCTCCATAGATTGTCAACATATGAATGGGATGAATGATTTTGTAACCTTTTAATGAAATTATATTTTTTTAGTGGAAGGTTATTCATTCTCTTGAAATAGAGAAGAAAAACGATAGCGTTCGCTAATCATTTTTCAATTCTCTTTTAGCGCATGCGTTGATATTTTCCTCCATGGCGTTGTAAAAAACCTCTCTCAACAAGAGTGCGTCGTAATCGGGCAAAGTCTATCGTAAAGAGGTTGCATATCTTGGAAACTTCCGTTTCGCTATAGATTTTTTCCTTCTGAAAGGCTTCACCAATTTTTGATAGCATTTCTTCTGTTTCTAAATGGCGGTCGCTTAAATTTTCCCTATTCCGCTCATGTTTATTTTCTAGCATTTTCCACACTGTCTCTTCGGCTTGAAATCCTTCTGTTGTGTTGTGAATAAGTCCGAGATTCAAAAGGCGATTGATGGATTTGTGAATGTTTTTGGCATCTGAATCGACATGTTTGAGGATATCAGTAAGATTTTTTGCACCAAGGATAATGGCGGCATAAACAGTACGCAGTGTCGGTGACGTCATGGCAGAGATCAGTGAATTGCGGGTATTGCGTTTGTGAAGGGTTTCTTTCCCCATGGGCAAAAGATCATTGCGAATGGGAATTTCATTGATTTCTATGAGTTCTGCTTGTAGCGATTGTGCGCGTACAATTTGTTCGGCTGGGGTGCGTTTGCGAATAATCCCCAGACCACCCTGGCGATATTTGTGGTTTTCGGGGAGTGTTAAAGCTTCATAGGAGCCATCAAGCCGGTAGAGAATTTCTTCCCAGATGGGAGTTCTGACACGTCGCACCCGCTGTGCCCCATTGAGAGCAACCGTTGTTGTCATTGTTGGTTCATGCAGACATAGATAACCACCCGCGGTGATGTGTTCCCAAAGGGTTATAACAAATCGCACATCATCTGCTGGGGTTCCAGCATCAAGCCAAGCAAAATCTATTGGTCCCCAAGATTTGAGGGTGCTTTCATCGAGAGAGAAGAAATTCTCATGGATAAATGTTACAGTATCTTTTTCAATACCGCTTTGAAGCAGTTCTTGCCATGCTTCTTCGGCTGATTGACCTTCGACTGTAAAATCATCAATGGTGATAAGCCGAGGTTCGTAATTCTCAAGGATTCCTGAAGGATCAAGCAAAGTTGTGCGCTCTTCCCAGGTGGAAGATTCTAAAAGTTTTTTATCTTGTTGCCATGATAATTTCGCTTTTTGAAGTGCTTTTGCGATAAAGCACGTACTATCACCAGCACCGATTTCAATGACTGTGCGTGGTCTTGCCATTTGAATAAGCGCATAAATGAGCTGTGCACTATTTTCTGTTCCCATGCCAGGTCTTATCAGCTGCATCTTTTTATCCTTATAATTTTACCAATCGTAGCATTCCTGCTTTTATAAAAAACTTTATTGAATCCTCTAGCGGATATTGAATACGTATTGGTGTGGTGGCTTGCTTCAAGAGATGTTTTGTTTTTTCATGAAGCCGGATTGTACGCCCATTGAGTTGATTAATGGCAAGACTGCCAAGAGAAGAATCTATGATAATACATGTTGGCTCTCGTAAAAGAGCGGTTGCATCATTTTCTGAAAATGCTTTTTGATCTGTTTCGATGAGACCGTGTTGTAAAAGTGATATCAAAAGACTTCCAGAGGCAAGAAGAGTATCATTGAATTGTATTTCCCTCAGTGATTGGACAAGGCAGCCTTCACGAAGTGCTTCAAATGTGGGAAAGTCGAATCCGCCAAATGCCGCTCCTTTTATAGAAACAATGGTGATGGGTTGTATTTGCCGTTTGCCAATGAGTGCTGGTTTGTTTTTTATTATTTGTACATCTTTTGCCCATTGAACGTGTGATAAAGGATTAAGTTCACTTGGGTAGACAGCGAAAGAATTGATGGCTATGGGCGGCGTTGGTTTTTGCAATTCAAGTATGTGGGAGCTCTCATAACAATCATGTCGCATATAGTTTGCCAGTTGCCACACGTAGCCGCCTGTTCCATTGTAAAAGTTTAAGCCTATAGGGTCTTGTTGCATGATGTTATCGTTTTTTTTTT
>NZ_JBHIPQ010000006.1:0-1074 GCF_042196125.1 Bartonella sp. AP280QHHD
ATAGGTCGCTTCCTTATGGATCTTTCCCGCAATCAATTGAACAGGCGCAAACAAGACGGGTGAGAGCTTTTCGGTGCCTTTAAGAATAGCGCGAAGCTTGACCTTTTCACTGATATATTCAGTAAGGCTTAGCAATTGAAAGGGAAGAAGTTGATAAACCGTGCCATTGTTTCGTTCAATTTCAAAGATGACAGAACACTCACTTGAAGGCAATTCAATGGCTGCGCGTATTTGCAAATCAGAGCAGTCTACAAGGTCAAAGGTGCCTAAATGGACAATCTTTTCTGTTTGCCTATAGCGGGCAGCGAGCACCCGAAAGGATAAGGCTTCATCTTGATGAGCGGTCCAGCTCCTAGCATTGACAGAAGAAAAGCGTGGTCCCGTTACATAAGGGTGGCTTGAAACATACCTTTGATGTTCTGCATCAAAATCTCCAAGTTTTGCCAGTGAAACAGAATGATCAGCATCATCGGTTTTAATGACAAAAGCCGTTAAACGGTCATCCATCACAAGGAGTGGTACATCATAGCGTGCCTCTGCCCAACCTAGCTTTGCGCCCTTCATAGAATAAAAGCTTTGTGCTTGAATATCGGCGGTCGGATAACCGTTTTCTGTAGTGACCAAATCAATCACCAAATCATGGTTCTGATTGCCGATTTTGCAAAGATGAAAGTCAATACCGGTAATTTGCCGTGTTTCATCGGGGGTAAAAACTTGCGCTTGTGGGTCCACTTGCGTCCATATCTTCACCGTGGTGGTGCGCCGCATCACTTTCACATCAATCACNCCGTGGTGGTGCGCCGCATCACTTTCACATCAATCACGCCTTGACCGGTAAAAAGCCCTGTTGCAATTGTTCCACCTTTTCCCCGTGCCACAACATTTTTTGTGCCAGCCGTAATATTTTGTGGAATCGTGAAAGCGCCCTCAAGGGTGCCCTTGCTATCGGCAACAAGGAGACTCTTTGGTAAAACATTCACACCATCAAAGGTGAGACTTTCCAAGATTTCGCTACTGCCAAAACCTTCAATTTTAAAGTGAAGGGTAATTTGTCTTAAAAAGTCGATTTGTTCT
>NZ_JBHIPQ010000007.1:0-4441 GCF_042196125.1 Bartonella sp. AP280QHHD
ATGGCTGTTTTACCCCCCAAAAAACTTGGCAAAAACTCTCTTACATCAATGGAACCAATCCACCCCTTAATGCGGCTAGGCAAAGATTTACAAAAATCCATCAATTGTGAGATAGACGACATAAAGCCATCGACAATCGAATTAGCCAGATCTTCGCCGGCTTGTTCCATACCAGCCTTGGCACTCTCCGAGAGCTTTTCCTGTGTAAAAAAACTCTTCAACCATTGCCAAAAGTTGGAAAAGCTTTGTTTAACGCCCTCCCACAAATTGCCAAACCACTCGACAACAGCGCTAAGCTCTTGTTTAAACTTTTGCCAAGTTTGAGAGAAATCAAAAGCAGCAGCAATGATATTTTTCCATTTGGTGATGGTGGTGGTATCAGCACCAAAAAAGCGCATGACGGCTTCAAAGGCACGCCCAAAAGCCCGAGATACCCCCCGTGCAAAACCTTTGACAAATGAAGAAAAACGATCCCAATATTTCCACAAAGCAAAACCCGCAGCAAGGATGACAGCCACAACAGCAGCAATGACCGCCCCGATCGGGGTAAAAATACCCCCCACAACAGAGGAAATAGCTGCCCCAGCCACTTCTATCGCTGTCCCGATCCAACCAAAAGAGGCAGCAAATGCACTTCCTGAGACAGCAATCCCCCGTAAAGCCCCGACCAACAAGGTCATGGGGCGTAAGAGTCGGAGTGAACTTGCCCCAAGACCCGCGGTTAGCAAGCCCAGCGAGCGCCCTGCGGCTGCTAAGCCCCGCCAGCTTGCAGCAACACCACGACTGAGTACTCTAAGCTTGATAAAAGAGCCCATCAATTGAAGAAGCCCAAGACGTGTGCCAGCAAGAGTAAAGCGCAAAACCCGTAGAGCAATATTAAAAGCCATAAGGGCAGCAATGGTTTTGATGATGGCGCTTGTTAAAGTGGGATGGGCATTCGCCCACGCCATAAGCCCATTGGTAAAATTGCCAACACTTTCCATTAAACTGTTGAGGGGGGGCAGAAGCACTTCACCAATGCTAATCCCTAAAGCCACAATGCGGTTTTGTAAGAGTTCAAATTGCCGCATGGCACCGGTTGCTTGTTTGTCTGCTTCTTGTTCTACAGAGCCTTTAAAGACTTGTGGATCTTTCACATAATCTAAAGCTTGCCCTAACAATTCTGGATTGCCCACCAATTTGGCAAAATCACCAGTAAAATCGCGCCCAGCAATGGCAATCAGCGAGCGCATCCCCTGTTCGGATTTACCCAACACATTAAAAAAGCGCACCAAAGTACCGGTGGCATCTTTGTCCAGATCTTGCATGAATTTTTCGCGAGAAAGCCCAATATTGGCAAAAGCATCTTCAATATGTTTGCCTCCTGCCTGAATACGGGCACTCATGGCATTAAAACCACGCGCGGCACTCTCAGGAACAATACCAGCAGAAATCATCGCTGTACCAAATGCCGCAGTTTCGCGCGCGGTGAGCTTAAACATGGTTGCCGCACCGGTGGCACGATTGGTAAAATCAGACACTTCACTGGCTTTTGCCGCCATGTGATTAGAGAGATGATTGATAGCATCACCTAGATCTTCAATACCTACCTGATTAAGCTTAAAGACATTGCGCAATTTGGCAAAGCGCTCCCCAATCTGATCTCCCGTCATATCAAAAGCTACAGCTGCTTTAGCGGCATAAATGCTAAAAGCTTCTAGATCTTGTTCGCCAATCCCTGCTTGGCTGGCACTGGTCATCAATTCTAAGACTTCACGCGCCGCTAACGGAATCTTGGTGGAGGTTTCAAGCGCAAAACGGCGCAATTCCTTTAAGCGATCAAGGGGGGCATCGAGAACCTTTTCTAATCCCTTCATCGATTGGTCAAATTGCATGGCTTTATAGAGCGGTGCAATTAAGGTTGCTGTTTGCGCAATCGCCCCCACCATACGTCCACGCGCATGGATAAAAGCATTTTCTGCATGGGCTGTAGCTTTCTTAAGATGCTCAGGGTCAAACCACCCTTTAAAATGCTGCCTTGTCTTGTTTTGGAAATGCGCAACATCTGAACTAAAGGCTGCAAGATCCCGCTTGGCAGAAGCGATCCCCTCTTGCAGATGATTGACAAAACGCACAACAAGGGAAACATCCATGACGATTCTTTATCCTAACTGATGGCTTTCATATTCTTGAGCATTCAGGCGCGCGAGTTCTTCTCGATAGGCAATCACATCCAGCCAATCCATCTGGTTAATCTCTGAAGGCGCCCAGTGATAATAAAGAGCTAGTTCTGCCCCAAATTGTCTGGCAGAGAGGATTGGCGTTGCGTAAAAAAAGCAAAAAAAGCCTTCAATATTGCGACAATATCCATCACATCAACTCGATCAATCAATTCAATAGATTCATGTGACATATCAGCCAAAAGTGCTGTGATGCCTTCTGTTGCCTCACTTGTGAACAAAACTTGAGAAAGCTTCGTGATAAGCACATCATTGCTCAAAGTTGTTTTATCCTCTTCTACAGCGGGCAGAACGAGCTCTACCAACTGCGGTCCAATCAACACCGCTAATTGGCGTGCTTGCTTGAAATTTGGGCGATAAAAGGTCAGTTTCTTGCAGAGAGATTCTTTGCCACCTTTATCTTGATAAGGAAGCGGAACCTGCAATTCCACGTCAATGCTGCTTTGTAAACTTGTCATGATCAATTCCTATAAGTTGAGAATAGAGCGGCGGCGAGAACCGATCTCTTGCCCATTGCGGACAAGCCAGCCGCCCCGTTTAAAAGAAAAGCGGTGCAAAACAGAACCATCCCAAAATTCCGTATAGTCCCAAACATTTTTGATCTCGCAATCATAGCCTGTCGCTTTCCCAGCTGTTAAGCCTTCGCTATCCACTTTGACCAACCGCCCTGTCACATCAATGGAATGCTCATGCTCGCGTCCATCTTCTTCAGAGATCACATGTTTTTTGCCTGTGAATTTATGACGAAGCCCAGGAGGACCACCAAAGATGCCGATAATTTCGGGGGTATGGCTGCGGATTTTCATTTGTAAACTCAAAGCTTTCACACCAAGACCGCTCACATCAATTTGCATATCAGAGCCGCCCGGTTGATAGGTTTCTGTAATTTCTTCCAACGTAGGTAATTTGAGGGTTTCAAGATCAAGGTGAAGGTTCACATCATCATCAACAATCAAGGTAAAACCGCGTACAATGCGTAAAGTCATGCTTTAACTCCTTGCTGCTTTGCGATAAGTTTCAAGCGTATCGCCAAATTGATAAGTCATTTTCTTTTGGATATCTTGCGCCAAACGGTCAAAATAAGCGCTATTGCGCCGGCTGCCGAAACTCAAATCTTCTAAAGGTGGCACTTCTTCTGCATCAAATTCGACCCGCAATTTCCCCAGTTGTAAAGTGCTGTTGGAATTTAAATCGCGGTCAAACCAAACCCGCCCACCAAGCAATGCACCACGCGCAATCATATCATCAAGAAAGCTGGTCAAAGAGCGGGTAATGGCAATAACATGTTGACCAGTAAGGTTTTCATCATTCGCCCAAGGGCGCAAATTGTTAATGATCGTTTTTTCCAAGGCTGCACGGGTGCGCACCACATTGACAAAGCGCCAAAGTGGATCACTGGAGGTGGTATGATTTCCCCATAAAATGCGCCCATTGGCAGCCATTTGCCCATGCGCATTTTGACTAAGTCGTGCTGGAATAAAGGTCGCAATATCGGCTTGGTTAAGGCGATTTGCCTCATGATCAATTTCGCCATCAAAATAGCTAATGGGGCGTGCTGTCCCTAAAATGCCATGCACATCTTGGTTGGAAGGAGACCAAAAAACACCGCCCCTTTGCTTGTCACGTTTGATAAACATGGCTGCTGCAAAAGGACTTGCGGGTTTAACACTAACACCCCCCTCACGATTTGCCACCCGTACAAAGGGGTCAATCAAATAACAAAAGCGTGAGGAAAAATCTGCACGATAGGCAAGGCTTTCTTCCGCATTTTTACCCCCCGTATCAAACACGGCAATGGCTTGCAACTTTTCTGCAACCTGTTCCAAAGCGTCTGCCACAGGGTTTTTGCCATTGTCAATCCGCCCTGCACTATAAGCCGGTGCCAGTAAAATCCCAGGTTCCACACCTAAATGCCCACGCGCATGAGCCAAGGCGTGCACACCGGTCAGGTGAGCGTTTGATCCCACCATCTCAGTTTGTGTCTCAGCAATGGTTGATTTTTCTTCTACCCGCACAAGGATAATTTGTGCCTCAATCCCCTGCGCGCACACGGCGTTAATGACATCAAAAGCCGTTCCCCTTCGCCCAAGCTTTTGGATTTTTTCTGTATCATGGGTGAAGACCAACACAGGCTCGTTAAGGGGAAAAACTTGGTTGTCAGCATCAGGGGCTGTAACAACCGCCCCAATAGCGGTCTGATCAAATGTTGCTAAAGGACGGGA
>NZ_JBHIPQ010000008.1:0-396 GCF_042196125.1 Bartonella sp. AP280QHHD
CGTACCGGTAAATTTGGCAAATTGTGGCTCCGCATCCCCTGCTCCTGGCGCATGTTTCTTTACTGAATGAAACAAGGGAAGCCCTTGCAAATAACTCACATCAAAGGTCCAAGTCCCCCCCAACATCTGGCGAGAATGCGAAATGCCAAAATTGGCGACACTATATTGACGGCTGCCCACTTCAATCTTATTGCCAAGAAGGTAATTGTTGGTTCTTTTATAAGAAAGGCCTAAATTCAAGGTTGTAAGGGAAACACTATCACGGTAAAGAACCCTGCTTGTACTGGCGTGTAACTCACTGGAATCCCCCGTCGTCTCAATATCGGTAAAATTGCCAGGGATTATGCTTTGGTAATTATAAACAGTGCCATTCAATCCAAAGGTCCAATAACCGTA
>NZ_JBHIPQ010000008.1:421-1659 GCF_042196125.1 Bartonella sp. AP280QHHD
TCCAATAACCGTACGGAATACTCACACTCGCTGAAATGTTATTGCTATGTCCTTCTTGCTTGCTCCCACCCCAATAATCTGTCTGACTGCGTTGATAGTTAAAATCCCACGCATCATTCATCCCTAAAATATTTTCTACCCTCAAGCCCGCACTATAACGCGCATAACCCGTGGAAGATTGTCCCATATTGTCATGAGAAACAGTAACCTTGAAAGTTTTATCGGGATGATTGTTAATATTGACAATGGTGCTCCCTTCTTCACGCCCTGGAAGAAGTTCGCTTTGAGCGTGCGCTGAACTCAAACGGTTGATCTGATCAAGCCCCTGTTCAATATCGCGCATGTTCAGAACATGACCTTGAAGCCCAGGAAAAGCACTCCATACAACATTATTATAACGAGACGCCGGTGAACCATTATAGTAAATCTCTGAAAGCTTGCCCTCAACGACAACAAATTTGAGCGTCTTGCTGTTTTTGATATCTTGATCGGGAATATAAAAACGCGCCGTCACATAGCCTTGATCCAAATAAACTTTGGTTAACTTCTTGATTAAGAGCTGAATATCGACAAGACCGATACATCTTCCAACATAAGACTCTGTTACGGCTGATATAAAGCGCTTTTTGACATGATGCACTCCCTCAACAACAACAGCATGAATGGGAAAACATTGCTTCCCACCCAAAAGCATTTCTGGATTTTGCTCTGAAGGCGTCTTGATCCTTTTAGGCGTTAAAGACCGTAATTTCTCAATTCTTTCTAATTGCTGCTTTTCTGAATACCTGCGAGAAAAATTATCGGTTGGGGAATGAAAAATAGCTGAGGAGCGCGCATAAACATTTACACCTGTAAACAAGCCAAAGAAAACAACAATGGCACGAAAAATTCTCAAAAGAGAACTTTGGCGTAAAAATACAGAAAACAATACAGATTGCCCCCGCTTTGCACTATTCATGAAGCATGATTTAAAAGAACTTCATGGAACCGCTAACAAGTCCACTCAAAACAGCCACTGCCCTATGACGCTTTTAACAAAAGCACATGCCTCTGTAACCAAAGAAAAGTGACACCCAAAACTGCTTTATTTTACAAAAACCACTTTATTTTAACTGCTGAAGATCTCTCCCCCACATTTCTATGGAAAAACCTCTAAACAAAACTGTTTAGCCCGTCAATGGTTAATACATCAATATCCCCAGTTTAATGCTACAATATATTTATCAATAATTAGAGAT
>NZ_JBHIPQ010000009.1:0-5339 GCF_042196125.1 Bartonella sp. AP280QHHD
TTCTTTCTCGATATAGCCGCCTAGGTCGTCTGCTTTAACATCATCAAAATCCCTTAAAGCACGAATGCGGTGGAGAGTTTTTCTATCAAACTCAATTGTTTCATCAGTCATTTCGTATTTTTTTTCCATGGTTTTACTCCTTTAAGTTAGATTCTGCCTTTGTCGTTCTTGCAAAAGAACGGCATTGCATTGTGGGGTGAATTTTTTGAAAAGGTGGCGTCTTTTAAAAACGCCTTTAGCTTTTAAAGCACATCACAAGGACGCAAACGGTGTTGTTTTTCGTAAGAACCATACATTGCATCATCATATTCGCGCTGTTTTATATCATCTAAAAAAAAACCGTATGCTGTGCTGTGTAGAATAAAGTCATGCGGTATTTTGCCATCAAAACACTTTTGTTCACGTAGTTTGAGATAAAACTCAGCAATATCTTCAGAGATATCTTCGCAACGATTAGTCGTTGGTTCTACGCGCAAAATTTGGACAGCATTATCGGTTTGGTCGATAAAATTGATAATGTCCTTTTCTTCTAATAAAGGACCAGATTTAGCGAGATTTTGTTCTTCATTTTCGCACATCACTAAGAGAATTTCATCAGAATTTATAAACACTGGTTTATTCACAAATGCCTCCATACTGCCTATTGGCAAAAGTTATTTTCTAAGATATGGGATATTTGATACCAAAACGGTAATTTAAAGTCAATACCAAAATGGTTATTTTTTTTATTTTATATTTTTTTAGAGTAGAAAAAATGGATGAAAAATGGTCAATTAATACGCAAATATTAGAACTATGGGATAAATTGACAGAAGATGAAAAAAGAGAGTTTATTCTTTTTTATCTTGATAAAATGAAGAAAGGAGATCAAGAAGTTTAACCTTATTATCGTAGCTTAGATGCTCTAACATATCTTCAATTTGTTCATCTAAGCTATTAGGCTTATTTCCTGAAAACAACAGTTGTTTGGGGGTAATTTTTAAGTGTGGCGCCAAACGTACAGCCCACTCCTTTGTTAATTTTCGTTGTCCATTTTCTAAACGAAAAATTTGTGGCTGACTAGTCCCTACCAATTCGGCTAATTCTTTTGAAGTTAAACCTACTTTTTGTCTGAAAAATTTCAAATTATTCATGATTCTTATCCTAATTAAAAAAAATATCCTTTCAAATGCCAATATGGTAAAATATGCTTGTCTTAATAATACCAATATGGTAAAAAGAGGAATGTCTAAACTAAAACTGTATTTATCAAAGAATAATATTACTTATGCCGAGTTTGCGATTTTGGTAGGTGTTACACAAGCATCTATAGCACGCTATGTGAATAAGAAGCGATTTCCGCATCCTAGGATAATACAAAAAATAGCAGAAGTTACTGATAATTACATAAGTCCTAGCGATTGGTATCAAGAGAATTTTTCTTCAATTTCTAAAAGTCGCGGTGTTGATCAGACGGGCGATAGATTGCAGCATTAAGGAGATCAAAATGAGTTCGAATGAAATTTTATGGATAGCAGTGGTTTCAGTTTTGCTCTTAAGCGGAGTGATGTTTCGTATTGCATTGCATTATCGCGATCAAGTTAAAGCACTTAAAGAGCAGGTTCAAGATATTAAGAAAAAAATGAAAGAGAATGAGTTTAGGTATTTAAAGGAAAGCAAGCAGACAATTGATGAATGTGATGCGGATCTTGAAGAACGTGACAAGGAAATTAAACAACTGAAGCAAGAGATTGAAGAACGTGACGAGGAAATTAAACAACTGAAACAAAAGACTGAAGAGCATGAAAAGGCGTTCAGAAATGTAAGTGAAGTTGTAATGACACTCGAAGCAGATGTTCNAGAATGTGACGACGAGGAAATTGAAGAACGTGACAAGGAAATTAAACAACTGAAACAAAAGACTGAAGAACTAAAACAAAGTATAGATGCGTATCGAGAAGAGTTTACACGGAAAAGTGAAAAGATACAGGCACTAAAAGCAGATGTGCAATCACGCGACGAGGAAATTCAAAGACTAACACAAGAGCTTAAGCCGCGTGATGAAGCAGTAAAAGCGCCGCTTCATAAGAATAAGAAGAGTAAGAAGAAGGGTAAGTGAGGAGAGAAAGATGAGTTTAGTAGCAATTATTACGTTTTTTACTACCAATGCGGTTATGTTCTTTTGTGTTATCGCTATGTTCTTTTTTGTTTTGCTCTATCGCAATAGAGAACAAGAGCTCAAAACAGAACTGAAGGAAAAAGATATATTAATTGTAAAGTTAAATATGTCAATTGAAGAGTTGAAAAAGAAAGTACAAGAAAGAAGAGTTATAGGAACCTTTGGAGGTTATGATTCATGAAAAAGAACAAACTAATAAATACTTTTATCTTCTCACCTTAATAGGTGAGAAGATAAGTAAAACCTAATTCCCAATCTTATAAGATTATCATCGTTGATGACTTAATTTTCGAAAAAAGCTGGGCCAAAAGCGAACTTCAAGTGTTTTATGTGGGTCATATGATGAAGTATGTTCTAAGATAAAGATCGGAACGGATAGTTTATCATGATTTTCTGTTTCTATGGAGCGAATTTTTAATTCCCATTGAAAACTATCCCCACCATTCACTGTAAATAGGTCAATTCCTCTTTCTAATACGTTGTTTTGGATGACAGGATTTGTTGTAACGGGAGTTATTAAATCGATACATTTGGGAGATGTTTTAAGAATGCTTCTTGGAGAGCTTTGAGAGTATGGATAAGGAGTTGGATAGAATGCTTGAACGAATTCGAAAGGGCTATTTTCATCTATTCGTATATAGTTCATTTTCATTGGTCGGTCTGTGGGGTTTTTGATGGAAAATTCTATGAGAATACCTTCTGGTGATAGATCTTCAGGTTTAAGATTAAAGATCTCAACTTTCATCTTTGGTCCTAAACCTTCTGCTATGTTTTCTGTCCACAAAGTTTCTAAGGAATTTCTTATCATTTGGGGAAGGTCTTTTTTCAATATACTTTGTCTTTTGAATGTTGCGAGTTCTGTTTCAATGTTATTCAATTTATTGTTCATGTTAATTGTAATGTCAGTTAATTCTACAAAATTTTCTTGCATATTTCTCATATCTCTTTCTCCTCCGCTTTGGGAAAACAGTAATTTTATAAAATACGTTTTGTATGGAGAGGAGCGGTGAATAACACGATTCTTTGTTTTGATCTAGGTACCAAAACAGGGTGGGCGATACGTGGTGCAAGTGGTGACATGTTCAGTGGTACCGTGAATTTTCAATCACGCCGTTTTGAAGGCGGTGGAATGCGTTATTTGCGTTTTAAACAATGGCTATCAGAAATAAAGCAGACAGCAGGTCAAATTGACGCGGTGTATTTTGAAGAGGTGAGGCGTCATAAAGGTACAGATGCAGCGCATGTTTACGGTGGTTTGTTAGCAACGTTAACGGCGTGGTGTGAACAGCATCAGATACCGTATGAGGGGATACCAGTAAGTACGATTAAGAAAGCGACGACAGGCAAGGGGAATGCGTCGAAAGAAGAGATGATTAAGGCGGTGCGTGCAAAAGGGCACAATCCGAAAGATGATAACGAAGCAGATGCTTTAGCAATTTTATATTTAGTTAAAGAAAGGGAATTGGGGTATGTCCATTAAATTACCATGGACGAGGCTTTTTGCATACAAATGGCTTCTTACTCTTGGTTGTTTGTCGCCGACCGAGAAATGTATCTATGTCATGTTGCGACTTCTAATGCTCCATACTGGTGAGCCTATTTTAAAGGACTTAAGGGTATTAGCTTTTTGGGTTGGTTATCCAGTAGAAGAGTTTGAAACAGCTTTGAATTCCTTGATTGAAGGTGGATTCATCATACGTTTAGACAATGGTGGGTTGTGGAATTCAGAAGTTGAAAAAGAACTCAACAGTCTCAGTGAAGAAGAGCTAGATAATTTCACTTGCAATAATAATAAAGAAAGGGAGGTGAAGTATGTCAACTAAGTTGCCATGGACGAGGCTTTTTGCAGACAAGTGGCTACTTGATCTTGCTTGTTTACCCGCAATTGAAGGCAATGTTTATATGCGATTGCGATTGCAAATGTTGCGTACTAGAGAGCCTCTTGTAAATGATGCGCAAATATTATCTCATTTCACGTGTTGTTCAGTAAAAAGATTTCAGAAGGCATTAGATTACTTATTTAGATCTGGACACATTATTCTTTCAGAAGATGGTCATTTGTGGTGTTCAGATGTTGAAGAAGAATTAAAAAATTCAGACGAAACTTTAAATAAGTTTGCAGAAAGAGCAGCAAAAGCCGCCAATACTAGAAAACATAAAAACCACGAAGAATCTTCAAGAGAGCTTCAAGATTCTTTAAGAAGTCTTCAAGATTCTTCAAGATGTCTTGAAGATTCTTCAAGAGGGTACATTAACAATAACATTAACAATAACAAAAAAAATAAAAATATTATTTTATCAAAAAGAGAAATTGATTTTGAAAATTTAGAAACAAACGATTTGGTTGACGAGCCAATCGAATGTGATGTTGAAAGCCAATCAGAACAAATCAAAACGATAGAAACCAAACAACCAATCATTCACGAGCAAAATACCAACACTTCAAACGAAGTTAACAACCGATGGCAAATTAACGAAGCGATGATTGCGAAATTGCCTTCACGAAAAGTTAAAAAGGTTGGAAAACAACTTTCAGAAATCGTTGATAAGATAATGCCTGCTTATTTTCCAGAGAAAGCAAACTTTTTTGAAGGAACAAAGAAAATAAGGGAAAAACAAGAAGTTGAAAGAATACTAGAAGATTTCAAACCCGATTTTCAATACGCAACTGAACAAGGATTAACGCATGATGAAGCCTTATCAGAATTTGAAAAATTTGTACGCTTTTCAAAATCCAACCCATGTCGAAATGCAAATGAACGCGATTGGCAAAGCGCTTGGGATAATTGGATTACGCATCCAGAATATGGATTGGTAATTAAGAAACACAAAAAATCAGAAGTGAAAAAACTATATGAAAGCGCATGTTATAAACCACCGTCAAACAATTTCGCAAATAACCTTTCAGAAAGCTTCAATCAACTTGCAACAGCGATCTACGCTTAAAGACACTTATGGATCCGAAAAAACAGCAAAGTAGTGAAGTTTGCTGATGATTTTGAGAATAGATATGCGTTTAAATTGACAGAAAGGCACCGTACAGAGCGATTTAAATATTTTGTGATAAAAACCACATTGAAATTAAAAACGCTTCTGTACGGTCCATTTTGAGGCAAATAAACCCATTGGTAAAGTTATGGATTTAGATAGGGGATATTAAACCAGATGTTTTTAAAAAAAC
>NZ_JBHIPQ010000010.1:0-1401 GCF_042196125.1 Bartonella sp. AP280QHHD
CATCTTGCTAGCAACAAGCCTCGTAGTCGCAATCGGTGGTGGTCTCGTGCTCCTGACAAAAATCGCACTTGCACTTCTCGTAGGATTGGGACCAATCTTCATTATTGCTCTACTCTGGCAACCAACTCATCGCTTTTTCGAGCAATGGATTGTACAAGTCGTCAATTATATAATCCTCTTTCTACTCTTAGCCTCTGTATTTAATCTGATGATGAACATCTTTGCAAACTATTTGAGCGATATGAAACTCGATTACGACCAAAATGTAAGCTCCATGTTTGGAGGAGCTCTCATCTTGTCCATTATATCCATCATGCTGTTACTCGAACTATCAAGCATGGCCAATTCTCTCGCAAAAGGCATTACATTTGGACATCTATGGAGACATAAAAACTAGATGAGATAGAAAGTAATCATTCTCGTAGAAGAAACACAATAAAAAACCTCATTAAATAAAAAAAACTATCGTATATTATAATTTTATAATCAAAATTTTAATATAGATAAAAATTATAAAGTAATTCAATAGAGGTTAAGAAATTTAATATCTATTAAAACAAATAATTAAATTTTGTAGTGTAAATTTAGCATTAATTCAATAATTAAATTGCCAATTTTTTACCGCAATATATAAAAAATAAGGAGAACAAAATATGAAAAAGCTAATTATCACTATAGCGATCAGTATAATTTTTGGAACGTCAGCTCTCGCTCAGGATTGTGACTGGAACTCCAGCAGTTTTAGCTGTGTTCCGAGAAAAGGAAAAAAGACAGTAAATCATAATCCAATAAATAATTCTGCTCCATTAAACAACAATTCAGAAATTATTGAGCTCTTAAAAATTTCAGAAATTATTGAGCTCTTAAAAAAACAGCTTGCGTTAAAAAAAGAACAAAATTCACAAATAGAAAGAGCCTATCAAGCTATAACAAAGAGTCAGAAAACTGGATCTACAACAATAGATTTTTCTAGTTTTTTTCCCAAAGAACCAGAATCGCTCTATAAGAGTGATAAGCTTTCAAGGGAATCATATCAAAAGGTATTAGAGGACGAAAACAAAGTTTCTGGCTCTT
The DNA here is from genome assembly GCF_042196125.1 of Bartonella sp. AP280QHHD. Taxonomy (NCBI): domain Bacteria; kingdom Pseudomonadati; phylum Pseudomonadota; class Alphaproteobacteria; order Hyphomicrobiales; family Bartonellaceae; genus Bartonella; species Bartonella sp. AP280QHHD. The sequence goes on from NZ_JBHIPQ010000010.1 coordinate 1,075, forward strand.
TTGATCAAATGCGCAAGGTTATTTTTGCGCGTTTACAATTTGCATCGATACTAGATAAAGCTGTAACTTTAAAAAGTTTTGAAAACGTAGAAAATCGTTTTCAATACCTCAGATATCTATTAGATGAAGTTCCAACAAAAGAAAACCTGAAAGATACTGCAGATCTTCAAGCACATATCGATGGTTCGTTAGCCATGATCCAAAATGAATTTATAAAGATGGAAATGGTAGCGCATTTACGTAACACTGAGCAATCACTTATGAAAAGGAAAAGACGCGAAATTGATATGAAAATTTTTAACCATGAAGCAAAAGGGATGCCTATCA
>NZ_JBHIPQ010000011.1:0-8916 GCF_042196125.1 Bartonella sp. AP280QHHD
TTTGTCTTTATTTGCGATATTGAGTTCTGTACCTTCTACTTCTTTACCAATAGTGATAACTTTTGTCTTTTCATCCTGCTTGGCAAGGCTATCACTGACAACATTAGTTACATCATTATGAACATTCGTGATAGAACTCGCAACTCCAGCAAATGCTTCCGATACACTATTGTAAACCTTTTCCTCACCAGCACTACCATCAGAATTGACAGTTTTAAGCTTGAAGGTAGGTGCAACCCATTCTCCCTTTTCATTATAACCTGCTCCTCCACCAAAATACGTCGCAAACTGTTTTTGCAGATCATAAATCTGTCCACCCGTAATCGCATCACTCGAGCCTGATACTATAGAGCCAGCTGCAAGTGATGTAAGCTTGCTGTTCTCTTTATTGTCCCCATGCGTCGCTACAAACGCACCTTTAGTCTTGCCCCATAACAATGCATCGCCTTGAACTGCTTGCGTAATATTACTTAGTTTTTCATCAAACTTTTTGACCTCATTAGACAGATGAGTGTTCACATTCTTGACACTCGTATCAAGACCCGCAAAGGCGCTACCAACATCGTTATGTGAATTAGTCGTTACTGTACCATCGTCAGAAACATTAGAGATTTTATAAGTCGGAGCTGTAAAAACACCCTCTTTAAAGGATGCTTCTCCACCTAAAAACTTAGCTACATCCTCACCTATTTTATTAATCTGGCCACCCGTAATTGCATCACGTGAACCCTTGGCAATCTGACCATCGGCAACATTATGAAGACCAACAGCTGCCTTATCCTTACCTTTGCCTAAAGTCACACTCGTGTAATCAATGCCGCCATTCTCACCCTCTTTTTTATCGTAATGAACAACAGCCGAGTCATCTGATTGAAGGCTGGTAGAAAGATCCTTCAAACCTTTATCAAGCTGACCTTTGTTAACAGCTTCATTATCCTTTGTTGCTTCACCAACACCTGAAAGTGTCCGATCCGTACCAGTCTTGTTGGCTATGTTGATTTCACTGCCTTCTACTTCTTTACCAATAGTGATAAGATTGGTTGCTTGATCTTTCTTAACAAGGCTATCACCTTTCACATTGGTAATCTCATTATTAATTTCTTTGCTAATCTCATTTCTAATATTTGTGAAAGAATTACCAACTCCAGCCAAAGCATCCGCCACATTGCCATAGTCTATCTCTTCAGATTTACCATCATCCTTAACTGTCTTAACCTTAAAACTTGGAGCAGTCCATTGTCCTTGCTCATCATAGCCAGCACCTCCACCAAAATAGGTTGCAAGTTGTTCGTTCAGCGAATAAAGCTGACCACCCGTGATAGCATCCGTTGAATTAGCGCTAATCTCACCATTGGCAAGGAACGTAATTCTACTGTTTTCTTGTGTCCTGACAGCTTTGCCTTTTTCTTCTTGCTTCTTCTCATGACGTGCTACAAAGGCATTGGCTTCATCATTCCATAACAAAGCATCACCTTTAACTTGCTGAGTAATATTCGTTATGTTTTTAGTAAGTTCGCTAAACTTATTTGTTACATTATCATTGACATTCTTGATATTGCTATCAAGCTGGCTTTTGTTAACAGCGTCATTATTGTTCTTTGCTTCACCAACACCAGAAATTATCCGATCCCCACCGCTTTCATTTGCAATATTGATTTCTGCGCCACCTACTTTTGCACCAATAGTGAGACGATGCGTTGTTTTGTCTTGCTGAACAAAGCTCTCGCTTTCCACTTTGGTAATCACATTATTAACCTGTTCAGTCAATTTATTCTGAACATTCGTGATAGAACTTCCAACACCGGCAAGTGCATCCGCTACATTCGTATAGTTCTTGTCAAAAGAAGTACCATCCTCACCAAACTGCTTGATCTTGAAATCCGGTGCTTTCCATTTGCCCTCTTTATCATATCCAGCACCACCACCAAAATAGGTTGCAAGTTGTTCGTTCAGCGAATAAAGCTGACTACCCGTTACGGCATCTGTTGATTTAGCGCTAATCTCACCATTTGCTAGAAACGTAATTCTACTGTTTTCTTGTGTCCTGACAGCTTTGCCTTTTTCTTCTTTACTCTTTTCATGACGCGCTACAAAGGCATCGGCTTCCTTGCTCCATAACAAAGAATCCTGTGCTACTCCTTCAGAAACCTCTTTAATCCTTGCATTCACATTCTTGATATTTGTATCAAGACCTGAAAAAGCGGTTCCAACACCTTGAAAGTCACTCTCTGTTACAACTCCATCTTTAGCAATGTAAGATAATTTATACGTTGGCTGTGTAAGAGCTCCATCTTTAAAGGACGCTTCTCCACCTAAAAACTTAGCTACATCCTCACCTATTTTATTAATCTGTCCACCCGTGATTGCATCATGTGAACCCTTGGCAATCTGACCATCGGCAACATTATGAAGACCAACAGCTGCCTTATCCTTACCTTTGCCTAAAGTCACACTCGTATAATCAGTTTCATCACCTGTTTTATCGTAATGAACAACAGCCGAGTCATCTGATTGAAGGCTGGTAGAAAGATCCTTCAAACCTTTATCAAGCTGGCTTTTGTTAACAGCGTCATTATTGTTCTTTGCTTCCCCAACACCAGAAATTATCCGATCCGCACCGCTTTCATTTGCAATATTGATTTCTGCGCCACCTACTTTTGCACCAATAGTGAGACGACTCGTTGTCTTATCTTGCTGAACAAAGCTTTCGCTTTCCACTTTGGTAATCACATTATTAACCTGTTCAGTCAATTTATTCTGAACATTCGTGATAGAACTTCCAACACCTGTAAGTGCATCAGCTACATTCGTATAGTTCTTGTCAAAAGAAGTACCATCCTCACTAAACTGCTTGATCTTGAAATCCGGTTCTCTCCATATGCCCACTTCATCATATCCAGCACCTCCACCAAAATAGGTTGCAAGCGTGTTACCCATTGTATAGAGCTGACCACCATTTACTGCATCTGTTGAGTTTTGGGTAATTTCACCATTTGCAAGGAACGTAATTCTACTGTTTTCTTGTGTTCTTACAGCTTTGCCTTTTTCTTCTTGCTTCTTCTCATGACGCGCTACAAAGGCATTGGCTTCCTTGCTCCAATTCAAAGAATCCTGTGCTACTCCTTCAGAAACCTCTTTAATCCGTGCATTCACATTCTTGATATTTGTATCAAGACCAGTAAATGCACTACCAACATCTTTAAAAGAGCCCTCTGTTATATTACCCTTTGTATCAATCTTGGATAAGTTATAAGTTGGTCCCGTCATAGCAGAACCAGCAACTCCTGCACCTCCACCAAAATATTTTGATGTATTGGCCATAGCCGTTTCCAGATTTCTCGCTGTGGACGAAAGACTCTCATTGGTTTTGCTTAACTGTGAAAAATTAACTGCATCGTTCGCTCCAGTGCCATCCGACACTCCTGTAATCTTTTTACCCCCAGCATCTATCCCAGAAATGATTATTTTCGGTCCACCTGTAATCACTAAGCCCGTTGCGTCTAAGGTACTGCTTCCTGCAGTTACTTTATTGACTGCGATTTCCTTAGCTAGATCAAATTTTATATTATTGTCATCTTTGCCTTTTGTAATCGTAAGATTTGTACTTCCAGCGGAAAAATNTGTTGCATCTAAGGTACTGCTTCCTGCATTTACTTTATTGACTGCGATTTCCTTAGCTAGATCAAATTTTATATTATTATTATCTTTGCCTTTGCTAATTTGAAGATTTTCACTTGCCGCTGATAAATCGATCTTGCTCTNCGTTGCGTCTAAGGTACTGCTTCCTGCAGTTACTTTATTGACTGCGATTTCCTTAGCTAGATCAAATTTTATATTATTGTCATCTTTGCCTTTTGTAATCGTAAGATTTGTACTTCCAGCGGAAAAATCTACCGCGCTGTCCATGATAACGCTCTTACCATCCTTACCCCCAACAGATAGTTTCCAACCGCCATTTCTCACGACACTTTCTAAGTCTTTTAACTGTACAACATTTACTGCATCAGTAGGGTCACTACCAGCTGCTACACCTATAATCTGCCGCGTCACGCCCGTACTTTTGCTACCAACACTAACGGCACCCTGCGTACTTTTCCATTGCGCTTCAGTGCTTTTTGTCGCCCCCTGCAGCGAAGAAGCATATCCTGGAAGACCTAGAGCCCTATCAGCGATAACATTACTTCCTATAGCAACACCACCTTGTACAGAAACTATAGAACTGGCACCTATTGCGATACTGCTTGGAGCAAAAGCGTAAGACATGGAACCTATAGCAATACTAGATTCACCTATTCCACTTGCCTGATTACCCATAGCAATACTATACAGCGCCTCCTTTGTTACAGATGCATTGTAACCAAGAACAATCCCCTTTTCTGCATAATTCTTCGCGCCATAACCAAGAGCCATTGCATAATCACCAGTTGCAAGTACTCTATTTTTTTCATCAATATCCTGTTCTTTAGATCCAGGATCAGCTCCAACACCACCGATTGCAATGCTATAAACACCTTCCGTTTTTGCCCCCCGCCCTAAAACGACAGTACCATACGCGCCCTTAGGTGACTCTGCCATATAACCAATAACAGTACTCCAACCATCACCAGCTTTTGCTCTGTACCCGATAGCAACAGAACCGTATGTACCTCTCCCACCAACACTACCAACCACATCGTCACCAATAAAAACACCCCACTTGCTGTTTGTATAATTAATCCCACTACCCAAAATAATATTGTTATTTTGAGAACGTTGCATTCCTGCAGTTCCGCCCCGCAAAAGGTCAGAAACATTAACAGGGATTGCATTCTCATTATTCCCTGCAAACTGTTGGGCTGTAGAGCTATCACGAACAAGCGACCGTGGACTAATGAGAGACTTTTTATATTGCTCGTCTGTATCTAGGGTTCTGACCAATAAATTTTTGCTATCGTCCGCAAGAACATTTACGATAGAACTCTTATCGCTCTTACCAGAAAGGGTTTTGGTTAAAAAATTTGCGTAATCATCAGAAGCATTCAAACCAGCAACAGAGAGAAGGCTTTGTGGATAAGATACACCAGCACTTTTTACACCCTCAAGAAACGTGTTTCTAAAATCAGGATTTGCTGAAAAAACAGGCGTAACATTCGATAAGAATGTAGCCGTTATAGCCAACGAAAGAACTTTAACAAAAGAAAAACGAGAACGTTTTAATTCACTCGCTGCTTGTGGGGCATATAATTTTTTCATAACAAACTCTCCAATGAAAAAACTTGGAAACACCTCCAAAACATAAAAAAGACACATTTTAGCATTATTGATGTCTTTGGAATTCAGAGTAAACGATCATTGCTTAGAGTGTGAACATTTTGAGTCTTTAGTCTTGTTCTGTTTGTGCTCTCTGTATTGAGATCTAAATGCTTGTCTTTTTGATTATGTTTTGTGGACATAAAGATAACACATTTAGAGTCTAAGGGTTTTAGTGTGCTGTTTTTTCCTAACTAAAAAAGAGGCCTTGTATATTTGATATTACTTTTTACTTGGTAGTGATTACTATAAAATCCTTTGTACTAGGTTTTAGTATGTATTTTCCTAAATATAGACTTTATTTTTATTAGAAAGCATGGTTTTATTAATAATAAGTAAAGTAAAAAGAAATTGTAATATGTCCGGAATATATTCTTCTTTGGATAACTGGCTTTTTAGTTGGATTTTTTCTTTTTAATATATCATATAATGATATATGCGTGGTCCCGTGATGTACCTTTTATCTTTACGCACTACTTTTCCCCCTTTGAATTATTTTATCAAAATGAGTCTTACTAATATACACTCCCATATTGCTATAGGCTGTTCATGAAAATAGCAACATAAAAATATAACTTTTTAGCAATATGGATTCTACTGTGATCTTTTTTCAACAAAATATAGAAAAATCTTCTATAAAACCTCACAGTTTATAGCCTCATCAAATATTATGCTTATCTCTAGATAAATACTGTCCGTCTGTAAAAAAAATATCCACCCTTATTTCAATAAATAAGGGTGGATGTTTTGTTCTATTTTCGTTGTTCGTATTATTTTATTTTCAGAGTGATTGCACCACCTATGCCCCAATGACCACCAGCACTCGTGGCAGAGAGATTAGAGCGGATTTTTCCGTTTTCAGATGTATAACCAGCACCAAGAGCAAATGCGGATTGTCCACGCCATGCGCCGCTACCAAATGAGACACTCAAAGATCCCGGCTCGTCAAAGTAACGTAGGTTGGATACTGCTAGACCAACGGCGGCTGCTTGCCTTGCCTCTTTCCGTACGCTCTTAATGTCATAACTTAAAATATTAAACTTCATATCTGTATATCGGTCAGACCGATCAACAGCATCATCAATGGCATTAATAACAATATTATCCACCCGACTATCCGTATATTTTTTTGCATCATCGAGAACAATTTTCATCTGTTGCTGAGTGTAATCATGTAGTTGACCACCATTCACAGCTTCTTTCGAACCTTGTTCAATGCGACCATTGGCAACATTATCAATCATAACAGGTTCACTTTCGTTGCCACCTTTTAGAGTGATCTTATTGGTTTTTTTACCATCAGCATCTTTATCATAGTTAACTGCACCATCAGAAAGATTATTAACCGTGTTCTCAATATTATCAACTCTGTCTTCAATATTGAAAACCGTTTCACCAATATTCGTAACCGTAGTGGAAATATTGTCGACTCTGTTTTCAATATGCTTAATATCTTTTTCAACGCCAGTGATACGTTCGTTTGTTTCCCAAAGCTGTCCACCATTGACTGCATCTTTTGAACCTTCTGCAATTTTACCATCTGCTACATTGATAATCTTACTTGGTTGACCATCATGGCTAGCGTCATAAGCTTTTTTCTGCTCATTCCAATTTAAACCATTGGACGAGACATTGTTTTCAACACTTTGAATACGGTCGTTTATCTTAGACATACTCTCACTTACGCCGTCAAAAGCACTGGCAACGTTATGATAATCCTTCTTTTCACCAGAGCTCCCGTCAGCTTTGAATTGTGCTATCTTGAAAGTAGGAGCAGTCCATTCTCCATTATTATAGCCAGCGCCACCACCAAAATATGCAGCAAGCTGATTACTCATCAAATAAAGTTGCGAACCATTTATAGCATCGGTTGAATTAGCAGAAATATCTCCATTGGCAAGAAACTTAATTTTGCTATTTTCTTTGTCTGCTCCATGCTGTGCTACAAATGCCTGCTCATCACCGTTCCACAACAAGGCGTCCCCTTTGACTTCTTGTGTAATATCATTGATTTTTTGTGTAAAATTATTGACCACATTCGTGAGATGACTATTCACACTCTTCACATTTGCATCGAGACCACTCAAAGCTGAGCCAACATCATGATAATTGGCTTTTGCCACCTGACCATCTTCAACAATAACAGATAAACTATAGTTTGGTCCTTTAAAAGCACCATTTTCGAACGAGGCACCACCACCAAAATAATTTGCTATATCTCCAGATATTTTATTAATTTGGTTCCCATTGATCGCATCATGCGAATCTTCAGCAATTTTCCCATCTTTAACATTATGGAGGGAAACGGGTGCTGTAGTCTTATCACCACCCAAAGTTATGCTATTATAATTAACGGTATCGTTTTCTTTATCATAGAGAACTGCAGCAGCACTTGTAAGATTAATATCATTAGAAATCTTCTCTATACTTTTATCAAGCTGGGCTTTGTTAACAGCTTCATTACCATTCACAGCTGCCTTCACACCAGAAATTGTCCTATCGTTGCCTGCATTATTTGCAATATTAATTAGAGAACCTCCTGTTGCCTTACCTATGGTGATAGTACCTTCATTTTCCTCCTGCTTAACGAGGCTATTTTTTGTCGCATTCGTAATCTGATTTTGGATATTCGTGATAGAAGTATCAACAGCATTAAAAGCAGAACCAACATCATTATGAGAATTACCCTGAATTGTGTAAGTTGGTGCTTTACCGTTAGATACATCTGCACCTCCACCAAAATACTTTGATATATTTTTAGCAATTGTTGTCAGATTATTTGTAACAGTGTTAACATTCTGATTAGTAGCAAAGAGCTGCGAACCATTCACTGCATCGGTTGAATTAGCAGAAATGTCTCCATTGGCAAGAAACTTAATTTTGCTATTTTCTTTGTCTGCTCCATGCTGTGCTACAAATGCCTGCTCATCATTACTCCACAATAGAGAATCTTTAGAAACACCCTCAATTTTCTGAGTAAATTCATTTGCTACATGTGTTAAGCGGCTATTCACATTGTTGATATTGTCATCAAGCCCTGTCAAAGCGTCACCAACATTATTATGGTCTTTAGATACTGCTACGCCATCTTCAGAAATGCGCGATAAATGATAGAGCGGACCGAACAAAATACCGTCGCTAAATTCCGCATTCCCACCCAAAATGTTTGCTACATCTCCAGATATTTTTTCAATCTGCCTACCATTGATCGCATCATGCGAATCTTCAGCAATTTTCCCATCTTTAACATTATGGAGGGAAACGGGTGCTGTAGTCTTATCACCACCCAAAGTTATGCTATTATAATGAACGGTATCTTTTTCTTTATCATAGAGAACTGCAGCAGCACTTGTAAGATTAATATCATTAGAAATCTTCTCTATACTTTTATCAAGCTGGGCTTTGTTAACAGCTTCATCATTTCGCTCTGCAGCTTTTACACCAGAAATTGTACGAGCTTCACCAGATTTGTTTGCAACATTAATTTCTGTACCCCCTGTTGTCACACCAATGGTAATAGTACCTGCATCTCCTTCCTGCTTAACAAGGCTATTTTTTGTCGCATTCGTAATCTGATTTTGGATATTCGTGATAGAAGTATCAACAGCATTAAAAGCAGAACCAACA
>NZ_JBHIPQ010000012.1:0-3111 GCF_042196125.1 Bartonella sp. AP280QHHD
AAAAATTTTTTGTTATGTACAATTGCTGGAACTTTGATTTTTTCTCATTTCGGTTCAACTTATGCAAATACATCAGCTCCTGAAACTCCTGGAATTTTGGGAAAGATTGAATTAAATAAGGGAGAAGAAAAGACTTTAAATAATGTTCTTGTCCGCGATAAAGGACCTGGAATATTAGCGCATGATAAAGCAGCTATCACAATTGTAAAATCAACAATACACACGGAAATGTCTGCACTTTCTGTATCAGAAGGTGGACGCATTCATGCTAAAGAAATTAAAGCAAATACAGTATACAAAGGTTTAGAAACAAAGAATGGTATAATCAACGTTGAAGATTCAACCATAACCGTCCAACGAGGAGGTGCCGGTGGTATCGTTTTTTATGAAACAAAAGATTCTTCACTGAAAAGTGGAGAAAAAGTTGTCAATAAGGTTGTTCTTAGCAATACAAAACTTCTTGTGAAAAACGGTACCGGTATTCTTGGTCCCTACTGCTCAAGAGCCGTTGCTGAAGTTCAACTTAAAGACTCAGAAATTCGATCTGACGTATTATTGAGAAATAAAACGAAACGTAAATATTATGACAACGATACTCTTCCTGTAACTTTAGCATTAACCGCTGATAATTCAACAATAGAGGGACGAGCAAGAACTTTAAAAGTCAATACAACGGTTTTGACTCTGAATAACAAAAGCAAATGGTACTTAAAGACCTCTCAAGAGGAAGTCGATACTGACTTTAATGTGTTTAACTATGAGCTCAGTGATATTAAACAACGAGCCCTTTCTACCGTTTCAGTACTGAATCTTAATAATAGTTCTATCATATTTAAGACACCACAAGGGCGGGAAAAAGATCATTATCATACCTTGTATGTAGGGCGAACAGCTGAGGTTCGTAGACCTGAGGGAAGTACAATCCCCGATATAGAAAGCACTTATAATACAGTTTACAATGCCACAGGCAATGCAAAAATTTATTTTAATATTGAATGGAGTGATGGTCTAGTAAAAGAACAGCAAAAAGCTGACCGCCTCCTTATTCATGGTGATGTATCAGGCAGCACAACAGTCCATATCAAAAACCTTGCGAAAGGTGAGATATTAAAAGCTGAAGATTCTGTTTCCTCGAATATGCGTGGTCTTTCAGTCATTCAAGTTTCTGGAAATGCAAATGAAGATTCCTTCAAACTTGCACACGGCTACACCACAATGGAGGGATTGCCCTATAAATATATACTCAAAGCCTATGGTCCAACATCCAGCCATGGGACAGCCGATAGCACACAAAGTCATTTTAGCGGAATATCACAAGAATCAAAAGAAAATACCCTCAAAGACTACACAATCTACACGATATCAGCATCAGGAACAATGATTGAAGGTGTTTCACCAAAAGAGAAAGAAGCGCAAAATACCGGTTCATCATCCCTTGGACAAGCAAACAACGCACAAAACATCTTGGAAAAAAATCAGAATTTCTGGGATTTTCGCTTGCAAAATGCGACTCTCGATAATGAAGGAAAGATCAGAGCTCTCGTTCCTCAAGTGGCAAGCTATTTGTCCATGCCTAACGCACTATTCTCAGCTGGACTGGCTGATATAAACAATCAAAACACTTTACTCAACTCGATGCAGGAAAACACCTTTGAGACAAAAGATCATAAAAACAAAGGAGTCTTCTTCTCAACTTATGGAAATAAGATGACATTATCCTCTCACCGTACGCCATTACAATATGGCTATGGTGCCGATATTCACTATGCAGCTTTACAGGCAGGCATTACATTAGCAGCTCTAGAAGATCAAAATATGACCGCCAATTTCGGTCTTTTGGGGACATATGGGAAATTAGCTTTCACCCCTAAAGACATGGAAGGTGCTGACAAGAGTACACTCAATAAATGGTCAATTACTGCATATAGTGGGCTGCGCCATAATAATGGGATATACCTCCATGCGCTCTTCTCCTATGGAATGCTCAAGGGAGATATCACCACAGCTCTCATAGGAAAGACTGCAGAATTGAAAAATGCTGATACATTCAGTGCATCAGCAACCATTGGACAAAAATTCGAAACCAGTAAGAAAGGATTGGTCTTTGAACCACAAGCACAACTTGTTTATCAACGCCTCATGCTTGGCACACTCTCAGATGTCGATGGCTTTGATGTGGATATGGGAAATCCTTATCAATACTTAGTGCGTGTTGGTGGACGCTTAACGCAAACGAAGCTTTCTATTGAAAACAGCGGTATTCTTTCTTTCTATGGTAAACTAAACGTTGTTAAAGCTTTTTCTAACAATGGTACAATACAGATTGGTGAACCATTCCACCTTGATTCTATAGGAGCTGCCCTTGAAGGTGGATTTGGTGTAAATGCACAATTATCACAAAATATCGCCCTTCATGCTGATGTTAACTATCAATATAAGCTTCAAAAAACTGGTATATCTGGAGCAAGCTTTTCAGGTGGAATACGCTATCAGTTTTAAGAAAACGCAAAAAACAATTTATATTCTATTCATTTTAATAAAAGGCAGTGCAAATGTGCTGCCTTTTTACAATCTATCGGAAAGAACCGTTAACAACTATTCTTTCTACCACCTTTCTTGAGCCAATTAATCTCACTCAAACCAAATGTAATAAAATCTGTTATCTCTAAATGAATACTGAATTCTCAAGAGAGCTGCCTTTTTGATTTATAAAAATCAAATGCTTTTAATAAAATTTTTTGTATTTTAAAACACGTAATAAATAATTCTCTGTGTAAGAAAATCAATTAAAAGCTTTTTGTAAGCACACAACAACAGCTTCTCCAAAAACTTTGTAGAGTTTCCATAACAACAGCCTTAAGCAACAAACATCCTTGCAAAATATTTTGTTTCTTAACACTTTTAAACGGAATACTGATCAATCTAGCTTTTCTGCAATTCATAGTTTCTAACTGCAATTTTTATTTTAAAAGCTCTTCTAAAATCATTTTTTTAACGATAAAGAACACGATACAATATTTCGTTTTGTTGTTTACAATAAAAACATAATGATATAGAAACTGTCTGGGTACTTGCGCCATCAGGGGAATGAAGTAAGCATCAAAGCATACC
>NZ_JBHIPQ010000013.1:0-118094 GCF_042196125.1 Bartonella sp. AP280QHHD
GAGATGATTAGCGAAGCGCAAAGAAAAGAAAATGCTACTGTTGTAGACAAATGTTAGAAAATCCTATTCCCTAACTTTTATCCACGTATCCCGTACTTTAAAAAAGATATATAAAATCAATAGATTATGTACAGAAAAAAGAAACATGGTACGCCCAAGGGGAATCGAACCCCTGTTTCCGCCGTGAAAGGGCGATGTCCTAACCGCTAGACGATGGGCGCAAACCAATGATGAGGCTTATAGAGAGGATCTTTTTACTTCGCAAGCCCTCTGTGTCATTTTTTTTGAAAAAAGTGTGTTTTATTGAATAATTTTTGAGCGCTTCCTGTTTAGATCATTTTATTTTCTAAGATTTTTTGTAGAAAAAATATAAAGTTATCATGATTGATAGAAAATTTTGATGTGGGTATCATCTCAGGGAATGATATTTTCAGTTTGAGGAGTAGGCAAAAATGATCAAAAACAGCATTTTTTATGTATTTATTTTTTGCATATTTTATCGCTTGTTATCTTTGCTCACCACATGAGAATATTATTTAACTTGCTTGAAAGAGCCTTTATACAGAAAGACTTCTCATTTGAGCTTATCATAAAGCAAAAACTGTATAATTTATGAAGTAGAAAGATAATATTTATTACAAAATTAACAAATAATACCAATTATACAAAAGTTTTTTTGAGGAGCAAGCCACAAATTCCTTTCAGTTTAACAAAATATAAAAAGATTCTTTATAATAAGAATATTAAGCAAATTTTACAGAATATATTAAAAATACTTTTCTTATCTTTACTTTTACAGGTTTGTAAGAAATTTAAAATTAAAACCCCTTCATTTGTTCCCTCACATATTGGGAAGGTTATTTATTTGGAAATGAATTAGTTTGGGTAAAGGGCAGATTGAGATTTTTGTCATTTCAATTCGCTAGTTTTTTAAAGAGGTGGCAATAAGTTGAGATAAAATATTCGAATTTTGCAAATTTATTTTCCATATTTATAATATTTTAGAATTATGGTGTGTGCATATTAAGTCTTGTGTTTTACTTTAATGTAAGGTTCTATTTTGATATATGAATGCGTTAAGATTTTTGCATTAAAGATTTATAGTTTAAGCTATGGAATGGTAGGAAGGAATGTGTTATTATTGACTGAACTACTTTATTTTATCCATTCTCTTAATTTATCATATGAAAGAATGTTTTTTGTTCCATATTTGTCGATTTAGAAGAGATATTTTTATTCTTTCTTACTAAGTCTTCAATATTCTTTAACTTGTTATTGATTATTTTTTAGAACTTTTCTTTATGGCAACTTGCATTTATCAGTTTTACAGATTTTCATTCTGAATTAAATATTTTATAAGATTCTGAAATCTTTGAAGACAATAAATATTATATTTTTAGGAATGTTGATTGAATAAGCGGGGATAATTCTATTGGAGAAAATAAAGTGAATAGAGCGGGATATTTCTTTTGTTCTTATGGATATAGATATTCTTTGTGTTGATTGGCACATCATTTAAACGATTCTTCAATGAAGATAGGGATCAGTGGTTAGAATATGGCAGAAGCTTTAAAAGTTGGCGTTGCGGGACTTGGTACAGTTGGTACTTCAGTTGTTCGAACTCTATTTGAAAAAGCGAATAGTTTAGCTTGTCAATGTGGGCGATTCATCAAAGTTGTTGCTGTTAGTGCGCGTGATAAAGGTCGCAATCGTGGAATTGATCTTAGTGGTATAAAATGGTTTGATTCACCTGTGGAGTTGGCTGCTTCTGATGAGATTGATGTTTTTGTAGAGTTAATTGGTGGTGAATTGGATGTGGTGTATACCGCTGTTAAGAGAGCGCTTGAGGCGGGACATCATGTTGTAACAGCCAATAAAGCTCTTCTTGCTCGACATGGAGTAGAGCTGGCTATAATTGCAGAAAAAAAAGGTGTGTTTCTTCATTTTGAAGCAGCTGTTGCAGGGGGGATTCCTGTTATCAAAGCGATGAGAGAATCACTTGTTAGTAATCGCATATCGCGAATTTATGGTATTCTCAATGGAACCTGTAATTATATATTAACACGTATGTTTACGGAAGGTCTTTCATTTAAAGATTGTTTAGCAGATGCACAGAGACTTGGGTATGCTGAAGCAGATCCAAGTTTTGATATTGAGGGAAATGATACTGCTCATAAATTAGCTTTGTTGACAAGCTTGGCATTTGGAACTGCTGTTTCGTTAGATGATGTTTATGTTGAAGGAATTCATAATATTTCGCAAATTGATATTCGAGCAGCTGATGAATTGGGGTATCGGATTAAGCTTTTAGGGGTTGCATTAAAAACGGATTCTGGAATAGAGCAACGCGTTCATCCAACAATGGTACCAACATCCTCAATGATTGCACAGATAAATGGTGTAACCAATGCTCTTTCTATTCAAAGTGATTTATTAGGTGAATTACTGTTTTCTGGTCCTGGCGCCGGAGGAAAGGCAACAGCATCAGCCGTTATTGGTGATTTGGCTGATATAGCAAAAGCACGTTCTGGTTTTCAGTATGCACCTGTTTTAAGACGTCCAGCATTAGAACTTGCTCCTCATAAAAAAGCACGTATTTCGCATCATGCAGGTGGTTATTTTATTCGTTTAAATGTTCATGATCGTACTGGCGTTTTTGCCGAGGTCGCAAGGCATATGGCTGATAATCACATCTCATTGGAGTCGATTGTTCAAAGATCTTTTGTAGAAGATCAAATTGAAAAAACAATTATTTTAATTACGCACGAAACAACAGAGGTGAATGTACGACAGGCACTTGCAGAAATTGAAAAAGATGGACATCTTGTTGCAAAATCTCAATTTATTCGTATTGAACCTATGGCAAAGAATTGATAACTTTCTTGATAATAAAAAAAGCACGCTTGAGTTCTTTTATCTCTTGTGGAAAATTTTCATCTTTGCCAAAAAACTTTATTCTTAGTATTTAATAAGGACTCATATTTTTTCTGGTATTCATTCGGTAGGATTTTTTCATATGCCCACAACTCAGAAGATTTTAAATGGACTTGATCGTATTTTGACGCTTGAATTGGTACGTGTTACTGAACGTGCTGCTGTTGCTGCTGCACGCTGGCGCGGACGTGGCGATGAAAAGGCAGCGGATCAAGCTGCTGTAGATGCAATGCGGCAGGAACTTAATCGATTGCCTATTGATGGTACAGTGGTGATTGGTGAAGGTGAGCGGGATGAAGCGCCTATGCTTTATATTGGAGAAAAAGTAGGTCTTCAAAGTGGATTGGCGATCGATATTGCACTTGATCCACTAGAGGGTACAACACTTTGTGCTAAAAATATTGCCAATTCTTTGGCAGTAGTTGCAATTGCTGAAAAGGGTAATCTCCTTTATGCCCCTGATGTTTATATGAACAAAATTGCTATTGGTCCTGGTTATCCAAAGGGAGTAGTCGATATAGATGCTTGTCCTACCGATAATATACATGCTCTTGCGAAGGCTAAAGGAGTGACTGTTAATCAGATTGTTGTTTGTATTATGGATAGACCTCGTCATGAAAAATTGGTTAATGAAGTACGAGCGACAGGGGCGTCGATTCGCTTGATTGGGGATGGAGATGTGGCTGCTGTTATTGATACAACTGATCCAGAAGAAACAGGTATTGATATCTATATGGGGATTGGTGGAGCACCTGAAGGTGTCTTAGCTTCTGCTGCTTTGCGCTGCATTGGAGGACAGATGCAAGGTCGTTTGCTGCTTGATACAGAAGAGAAAATTGCTCGTGCAGCTAAAATGGGGATTAGTGATCCCAATAAGGTTTATACAATGGAAGAAATGGCAAAGGGTGATGTTTTGTTTTCAGCAACAGGGGTGACAGATGGCAATATGCTTTCTGGTGTTAAATTTACATCTCGTTACATTCAAACGGAAACTCTCGTAATGCGCTCCCATACGGGTACAGTCCGTAATATTAAAGCAAAGCATAGAAATCATTCGAAATTTGATTAATGCTTTCTTTTTTGTCACTAAAAATAGAGGGAGTTTTTCTAGGAAAAACGCTTCCATGAATCTACTTTCATGGAAGCGTTTATAGATATGAGAATACCTTAAATATTATGAGATCTGGACAGAATGTACCCAGCCATTTTTATCTTCTATGTTCCCTTTTTGAATGCCAACCAATTGTGTACGAAGCTGCTTTGTAACTTCTCCAACTGTTTCATTTCCAATAATAAATTCTCCCCCTTTATATCTAAAACGACCAATTGATGTGATAACGGCAGCTGTACCACAAGCAAAGGCTTCTTTAAGGTGTCCACTCTTTGCATCTTCTTGAAGCGCTGTAAAAGAATAAGGACGCTCTTCTATTTTTAATCCCATTTGTTGAGCTAACCTTAAGATTGAATCACGGGTTATCCCTGGAAGGATAGTTCCATTAAGTGGGGGGGTTACAAGTGTATTATTGTCCATAATAAAGCAGACATTCATACCACCAAGTTCTTCAATCCATTTATGTTCAATCATATCAAGGAAGAGTACTTGGCTACAATTATTTTCAGTTGCAGTTTTTTGTGCCAGTAAGCTTGCTGCATAGTTTCCACCACATTTGGCAGCCCCTGTTCCTCTTGGACCGGCACGACTATAATCTGTTTCAATCCAGACGCTGACAGATTTTTCTTCTCCTTTGAAATAGGATTCAACTGGAGAGGCTATGACACAAAAAAGATATTCTTGAGAAGGGCGGACTCCCAAAAAGTTTTCATTGCCAAACATAAATGGACGGATATAGAGGCTAGCGTTGGGCTGATCAGAAACCCATTTTTGATCAATCTTTACTAATTGATGAACGGCATCCAGAAAAATATCTTTTGGCAATTCTGGCATAGCTAAACGTTGTGCTGATTCTATAAAGCGTTGTGCATTGGCATCAGGACGGAAGAGCAAGATGCGTCCATCTTTTGCACGATATGCTTTTAAACCCTCAAAAATTTCCTGTCCGTAATGTAAAACGGTACTTGCAGGGTTAATTTCTAAAGCTTTGTATTGAGAAATGACGGCATTGTGCCAGCCTTTGTCTTCAGTCCATTGAATAGTACACATGTGGTCTGTAAAAAATTGACCAAAACCGGGACTTTTTAAAATTTCTTCATATTTTTCTTCTGACAGAGGAGATGGGTGTTTTTCTATTTTAAAGGGAAGCGATGATATGGGAGATTTCATAAAAAACCTTTTGAGTATGTTTCATTTTTATTAATAAAAATAATGAAATATTTTGATTATAACTCTATTATTAACAAAACCTTTGTGTCAATGTTTTATTATAGAATACAAAGGGGTTTATTATAGAATTCAAAGGCTAGAGTAGGGTAGATATTTTAATTCTATCCTCGCTTCTTTTTCTCAACTTTATGAAGTAAGCTGGAACTTTTGTCTATAATTATCGTTTTCTCACAATAAGTATCTGAATAATTTCATATATGCATATTTTCTAGAAATTTAAAGGTAAGGGAATTGAGAAAAGGAATCCACTATGATTGATAAAAATTATCACACATATGAAGAACGTATGGCCGCAGAAAGAAGAGGTCGTGAACAACCTGTTTCAATCGCTAAGGGTATTTTTGCTATTCTTCTTGCGATGGTTATTATCTGGTTTATTTTTGGTTTTTTAGGATCTTTTTTTGCAAAATCTCCTGAACATAGTTCGCGTTATAATACCCCAGAAACAAGCCAAAGTGTAACAACGCCCAAAAAAGATTTAAATTCGCTTCCTCCTGTACCTTATACCTATAAGGGTACGGAGTAATTTTTTCGTAAATATAATCTTTTAGATAGGGCGAAAATCGACGTAGATTAAAGAATAAAGTCAGTGCAAACAGATAAGCGAAAAAGATAGGACGATTTTAATTTCTGAAGTTTTTGATAAGTAATTAAATGGTATGGAAATAAATAATGCAACGGTTGTTAAAACCGTTGCATTATTGGTTTAGCGTGTGATGAAGCAGCTTCCACCAGAACTTTTAATGGATTCACAAAGGATTATGGCTTCATTACGGTCTTGCGCTTGAAGCCGAACACGGTAATAAGTACCTTTTCCTGGTATAAAAGCGGATTGAATATTTAAAGAACGGGCACCGATAAGGAATCCAAATTTAGATTTCATATTTTTTAAAGAATTTCTAGCGAGCTCATACGTTGGTTGAGATGCAAGTTGTACGTAATAACTTTCTGAATTTTGTGCTGCGACTCTGTTTGGTGATATGGGGCGAGACGCGGCTGGTGTTTCAACTTGTGTATTTCTTTCTGCATGAGAAGGGATAGGGATAAATTTTTCTTCAATATTTGAGCTAGAATTATTTTCTGCGATTATTTTATCAATATTATTTTTGAGATCATGATCTCTTTCTTGGTCGTTTATATCAGAATCATGCGACGAAACAAGGGACGAATCTTGAAGTTCATTAGAAGTTTGATCAATGCTTTCTTCAGATTGAGCAGCAGTTTTGCTGTTTGTTTGATGCGCAGGGGCTAGTGTAACTGTACCATCTTGATTGACAATAACAGTTTGTACTTCTCGCATTGGAATAGTATGATTTATGGCTTCTGTGACTGCATCTTCAACATCAGATTCATTTAAAGACGATGAGGAAACGCTTGAAGATTCTTCAGGGTTTAATTCTTTTAAATTTTCAGGTTGTTCAGAGTTATCAATAAGAAATTGTTGTGTATTTTCTTGTTTCTCATTTTGTTCAGTTGTTTGTTTATAGATATCTAAATTATGTGCAACATCATTTTTCGTTTCAGTTGTTTCTGGTTTGAATTTAAAAGGCGTATTATCAGCGTGGATAATGACCGTTTCTTCATTTTTTTGTGATGGCATAAAAAAATGAGAATAACCAGCAAACCCAAGTCCTATTAAAATAAGTATAAAAAAACCTTTAATGAAAGTTTTACCAAAAATAAAACTTTTTAAGGGAGGAGGAGCTGATGGAGGTGTGGGAACCTCATCTGAGTTTGTGTATGATGAATTCTCGCTAAAAGAGGGAAAATTATATTCCATATTGGCAGAAGAAAAATAGTCGGAATTTTGTTCTTTAGAGTTTATATAAACACCTTCTTTTGAATTTTGCATAGACTGATGAAAAACTTCACTAAAAACCTCGTTTTTCTGTTTTTTTTGAGAAAAATTATCCGTTGGGACATTCCCTACATTGAGTACATCAGCAAATTCTTCTTCTAAACCACCATTAGTTGGCACATCATATTCTGGCGCTTCATACGGGACTTCTGGAACCATAATAGGACCAGTTTTTTCTACGATTTCCTCTGAAAATTTATAAGTATCAACATTGGGAGGGGGAGTATCTCTGTGCGTATAGTTATGGGCAAAAAAGCCATCCGTTTGTTTTGTATTTAAAGAGGGGGATGAGGAAAGAAACTCATCTAAATTATTTTCATTATATGAAATTTCTCTATTTGGGTTAGAGGCACCTTCGGCGTTATTGATGTATTGGGCTCGAGCCTCATCATATATCGGAACTTTTTCGCCATAAGTTTCTTGTTGTGAGGGGGGGTCTGCAAAAAAATGGGGATAATTGGTTGTATGATCTTCTTGTGAAGCTCCCTTTAAATAAGATTGTCTATCAACTGGTGGAGAATCTAAAGGTGAGGAGAAGGTACTTGTTGTTTGATTTCTTGCAGTGTTTTGTCTTTCTGACACAAGATTAGAAGATGAGAAAAACTCATTTTCCTCTGTAGAAGAGGAGACATCAGGATAATCTTTTTTAATCCAATTTTCTTGATCAGCTGAAATTTTATAGGGATGGTTTATAGGAGTGTCATAGAGGTTTTGATTGTCCTCATAAGTTTTTTGTATATTCGTAGTCTCAGGTTGTTGTGAATTTATTTGTGAAAAACGATTGGTTTGTTCAACATCTTCTGGCGTCTCTCTCTTATTTTCGTGCCTTTCAGATTTATCAAAAAAGAAATTTTCTGATTCTGATTGTGACATAAGATTACTTTTTTCAAGAAAAGGATCAGCATTGGTTGCTGTTTTTTTCTGTTGATGTGATTGATTCTTTGGGATTGGTAATGGAGAAAGCTCATCTAAAATTTGTTCTTCATCATGACTGCTAGGTGAAGAATATTTCTCTTCAGATAAATTATTTTGTTTTGAATGGTTGAAAGAAGAAGATTGTGCAATATCTGAGGCTGTTGCGTTGCTGGTTGCATGCAAGTCCCATTGTTTTTTTTGATCATCAAACGGTAAGTCATGTGCTAAATTTTTTTCAAGTTCCTCTTCTAGAAAGGAGAAATCAAAATCATCATCATGGGATGATGTTTCGGGGTGAGATGTTGATCGTTCTGTTTTTAAAGACGATTGCTCATTTTGGTTTCCGCTTTGTTTGTGCGGATTAAAAATGCGCGTAAGCCTTTCTAAAGGATCATGGTGTTCATGATCGTGTTTTGTTTCGTGTAGATTTTTGCGATCGTTATCGCTCATAGCTTTTCTCACATGATGGTTTGCACTTACGTGCAATCAATGGTTGATTTTGATTTGTTATATTAAAATTATAAATTTTCCCCCTCTCATGCAAGGATACATGAAAAAGTTTATCAATAGAGTACCTATTGTATGTATTTATAGAACTTTTTCAACGCATTTCTATGGGTGCTTCGACTCCTATGATGGTAAGCCCTGATGATAAAATATTGATAACAGCTTGTATCAATCCTAATCTTGCAAAGGATAACTCTTTATCATCAGGTTGAATAAAGCGTAAATTGAGATTTTCACTCCCTTTATTCCAATGGGTGTGAAAGCTGGAGGCAAGGTCATAAAGGTAAAACGCTAATCGATGCGGTTCTTTATGAATTACGGCCTGTTCAATGATACGTGGATATTCAGAAAGTTTGCGTATTAACAATATTTCATGGTCATCTGTTAATCGATGAAGATGGGCAATCAATGTATTATTTGAAAAGCTTTTAATATGAAGCGCTTCTTGTGCTTGACGAAAGACTGAGTGACAACGTGCACTTGCATATTGTACGTAAAAGATGGGGTTATCTTTTGATTGTTCTGTTACTTTTGCAAAATCAAAATCAAGAGGTGCTTCACACTTACGGTATAGCATCATAAAACGCACAGGATCACGCCCAACCTCTTCGACAACATCCCGTAGAGTGACAAAAGATCCTGCTCTTTTTGACATGCGTACAGGATGACCGTTGCGAAAAAGTTTTACCAATTGACACAAGAAGACACTTAATTTAGCTTTATCCCCAGAAATTGCTTTTGCCATTGCCTCTAGCCGCTTTACATAGCCCGCATGGTCTGCGCCTAGAATATAAATCATTTCATCAAAATGACGATTAAATTTATCCCGAAAATAAGCAACATCAGCAGCAAAATAAGTGTAAGAACCGTCAGATTTGACTAAAACACGGTCTTGGTCATCACCGACATTTGTTGAACGGAACAAAGTTTGTTCGCTTGGTTCCCAGTCTTCTGTATTTTGTCCTTTGGGAGGGGGGAGTTTTCCTTTGTAGATATAACCATTTAAAGTGAGGTCGTTGATGGTGTTACGAATGGCGCGTGCATTATCTGCATAAAGCATTCGCTCAGAGAAAAAGATATCATGATAAATATTAAGAGCAGCCAAATCTTCGCGAATCATGGACATCATTGCATGAATTGCACGTTCTTTCACAAGAGATAAGGCTTCATCTTTATCCATCGTGAGGAGTTGGTCACCAAACTCTTGAGCAAGCGATTGACCCAATGGTATCAAGTATTCTCCAGGATAGAGTCCTTCTGGAATTTCATTAATTTCTTGCCCAAGAGCTTCACGATAGCGCAATAGTACCGAATGGGCGAGGACTTCGATTTGTTGACCCGCATCATTGATATAATACTCTTTTGTAATGTTATAGCCCGTAAATTGTAGCAAATTGGAGAGAACATCCCCAACAACTGCTCCGCGGCAGTGTCCTACATGCATTGGTCCAGTGGGATTTGCTGAGACATATTCAACATTGACGCATTTTCCTTGTCCCATTGGAATACGACCATAAGAAGTGCCTAATTCAAGCATAGATTTTATAGCATCTTGCCAAAATAATTTTGTAAGCTTTATGTTTATAAAACCAGGACCGGCAACATCTATATTTTCGATAGAGGAATCATTTTTAAGAAGTTCTATGATTTTATCTGCAAGTGCACGTGGATTGATTCCAATAGATTTTGCAAGCACCATAGCAGCATTGGTTGATAAATGACCGTGGGAGGAATCACGCGGAGGATCAACAGTGATTTTTGATAAATCTAGATCTTCTCCATTTTTTCCTTTTATATCAGATAATTCAATTGATCTCTTAATTTTTTTTTCGAAGTTTTTAAAGATATTCATATTTAGCTTCCATGATGATGCCAAAAGCCATTAAACGAAATTATCTGTATGGTCAAATAAACGCTGATATTCACGTAGAGCGTAGTGATCCGTCATGCCTGAAAGAAAGTCAGCAATCAAACGTGCTAACTCTTGATTTTTTAAGTGCACTGTTTTGCTCTGCCAACTTTCAGGCATTGTATTTGGATTTTCATAATAACAATTGAATAATTTTTGTACAATGCATTTTGCTGCATTGCGACGACTAAGAACTTGTTCATGGTAGTAAAGATTTTTAAATAAAAAGTTTTTTAGTTCTTTTTCATAAACGGTCATTGTCGGTGAAAAGGTGACAATGGTTTGTTTTGCTTGGTGAATATCGTTTATGCTTGTTGGTTTGATGCGTGCTAAATTTTCTTGTGATTGTTTGATAACATCTTCAACCATGGTTGTTATTTGTCTTCGTACAAGTGTGTAACCGCGACGCGCTTGGTCGAGGTGGGGATGCTCATCTGTTATATCTTTTAATATTGCTGCTGTTAGTGGAACATGTTCAAATTGATCGAGTGTTAAAAATTGCGAACGTAGACCATCATCAATATCATGCGCATTGTATGCGATATCATCTGCAATAGCAGCACATTGCGCTTCTAGCCCTGCAAAACAATCGAGTGCAAGGTCTTGCTTTGCATTGTATTGTAAAATATCGATAGGAACCTCCTTATTCTTTGCGTGAGGACCTAAAAGGGGACCATTATGCTTTACAAGTCCTTCGAGGGTTTCCCATGTAAGGTTAAGTCCATCAAAATTTGCATAGCGCTGTTCTAGTTTTGTTACAATGCGTAATGCTTGTGCATTATGATCAAAGCCGCCATAAAGTACCATGGCTTCATTAAGAGCATCTTCTCCTGCATGGCCAAAGGGTGTGTGTCCAAAGTCGTGAACAAGGGCAATGGCTTCGGCAAGGTCTTCATCAAGACACAGGGCACGGGCTAATGTTCTTGCAATTTGAGAAACCTCTATGGAATGGGTTAGGCGAGTACGGTAATGATCGCTTTCATCAGCAATAAACACTTGCGTTTTATGTTTAAGACGTCGAAATGCATTAGAATGGATAATACGATCTCTATCTCGTTGAAAAGGTGAGCGTGTGGTGCTCATCGTTTCATGGTATAATCGACCACGGCTTGTTTGTGGATGAGCACTGTATACTGCTCGAGATTGGTAATTGAAGTTGATATTGCCTATATCCATTGCAAGCTGTCTATTATCATCTTAAAATTGAGAGTGGTTTATGAGAAATAAACTGCTCTTTGAGTGTAGGATACTCTTTCTTGATGGTTTAATGCAAGGATATATAAAATGAATGTGAAAATTTCAGATGTTGCTGCCAAAAAAATTGCACAGATACTTTTGCGTGAACCCGATAAAATAGCATTACGTATTTCTGTTGAAGGTGGTGGGTGTTCTGGTTTTTCTTATAAATATGACTTGGTTTCTGAAATGTGTGAAGATGACCTCGTTCTCAAAAAAGACGGGGCAGTTGTGTTTATTGATTTACTATCACTTCCTTTTATGGAAGGAGCTGAGATTGATTTTGTTGATGATCTTATGGGGCAGTCTTTTCAAATCCACAATCCCAATGCTGTTTCATCATGTGGTTGTGGTGTAAGTTTCTCAATTTAAAATGATGGCTGTGTGATATTGTTTCTTGAAAAAAAGATCATGTTGATCAACAATGCAAAAATGGGTATTCTTATAAAAATAGTGCACCGATGTGTATGGTTGTGCGTGGCGCTTTCTTTATTGACTTGGAGCCACTGTGCTTTTTCTGAAGCAGGAGAAGGGCAAGATCAGCAGCAGAGACAATCAAGGAGTTTTATTGTAAAGACTCAAAAGCAGGAGAACGAAAACTTAGCATCTCAAACACAACTCATTTTGAATGCTCGATTAACAAATAGTCATCCGGATATTGAAAAAGGGCTTGTCTGGCGGGTTTATGCTCCTATTCTAGGGATTGATAATAAGTTACCATTAGTGGCAACCTATAAGGGGGGAAGTGCACGTTTTGATCTCGAACCAGGAAATTATCTTGTTCATGTCTCATTTGGTCATATGAGTGCTGTGCGCCATATTCGTTTAGAAAATGGGCAGAGTCTTGTAAAAAACTTTAATCTTGAGGCTGGTGGTGTCATTTTAAATGCAACACTGCTCAATGGCGTAATGAATGAAAAGGAACTCCGTTTTACCATTTATGAGGATGAAAAAGAAAATGATGATACGGGAGTAATTATATCAAATGTTAAACCCCAATCAGTTGTGCGTTTAAAAGCTGGCCGCTACCATGTTGCTTCCCATTATGGTTCTATTAATGCGACGGCTCGTTCGGATATTCAAGTGGATGCGGGTAAAATAACAGAAGTTACTCTTGAACATCAGGCCGCTCAGATTGTCTTAAAGCTGGTGCGACAAGAAAGAGGAGAAGCGCTTGCAGATACAAGTTGGTCTCTTGCCAATGATTCTGGTGATATCGTTTATGAAACAGTAGGTGCGTATGTTTCACTCGTGTTAGCGGAGGGAGAGTATATTGCAATTGCTAAAAATAAAGATAAAATCTATCAAAAAGTTTTTTCAGTCGTTTCTGGTCATGATGAAGATATAAGTGTGATAGCGAATGAAGAAAATATGCAGCGAGTTGATGAAGATGTGGATTGATTGTTGTTCATGGGGGGGTAAACTACGATGAAAGACGGGGTATGAATTTTGATTGAAATTTCAACAGTTGGTGTGTTTTTTGCTGGGGCACTCTCTTTTTTGTCACCATGCGTTTTGCCGTTAGTTCCTCCTTATTTGTGCTATATGGCAGGGGTTGGTATTGATGATTTTCGTTCAGAAAAGCCTGATGAGAAAGTCTTTATCCGGTGGGCTTTATTATCTTCTGTTATTGCTTTTGTTCTTGGGTTTACGACTGTTTTTGTTGCTTTAGGTGCCAGTGCTAGTACAATTGGGAAATTCATCGGTTATTATCGTGATTGGTTTGCTCTTGCTGCTGGAATTGTCATTATTATTTTTGGTTTAAATTTTTTGGGGATTTTCAAGATCGCTTTTTTATTTCGTGAGGCGCGTTTTCAGACCCAAAAAACACCTGCTGGTCCTTTAGGCGCGTATATTATCGGTTTAGCTTTTGCCTTTGGTTGGACACCGTGTATTGGCCCTATTTTAGGTCCTATTATAACGCTTGCTGGAACAAAAGAAACTGTGGGAGAGGGAGCTGTTCTCTTAGCGGTTTATGCATTAGGTCTTGCTATTCCTTTTATGTTAGCAGCTTTATTTTCGAGCAGTTTTATGCGATTTTTAGGAGCTTTTCGTATTCATTTAGGAAAAGTTGAAAAAATCATTGGTGTTTTTCTTATTCTTACAGGGATTTTGTTTTTAACAGGTTCTATGCAGGATCTTTCATTTTGGCTTTTAGAACATTATCCTTCGTTGAGTTATATTGAAGATATTCGTTGGCACAATATTATGATTTTTTTTGGATTTTCTCGTTAGTCTTATGTGTTTTTATGGTTAGAAGTTGTCTTTCTATTGTTCTTGCCGCAGGTGAGGGGACGCGCATGAAATCGTCTCTGCCTAAGGTACTTCATAAAATTGCTGGATTGCCTCTTATATGCCATGTTCTAAAAAAAATAGAATTGGCAGGCTCTTCACAATTAGCGGTTGTTGTGGGATATGGTGCTAAGGAGGTTACGCACGTTGTTCAGTCATTTGTAAAAGATGTAATGATTTTTGAACAAAAAGAGCGTTTAGGAACTGCTCATGCTGTTTTGTCTGCTCGTTTAGCTTTGCAAAAGGAGGTGGATGATGTGCTCATTGTTTTTGGGGATACTCCTCTCATTCAGCAAGATTCATTGCACCAAATGCGTGCACAGCTTGCTGATGGAGCAGATGTTGTTTTTGCAGGTTTTCATACCAAACATCCAACAGGTTATGGGCGTCTTCTCGAGAAAAATGGTCAATTGATTGCAATTGTAGAAGAAAAAGACGCTAGCGATGAAGAAAAAAAGATTTCTTTTTGTAACGGTGGAATACTCGCTATGCGTGGAAAACATGCACTTTCTCTTTTAGAGAAAGTTGGTAATAATAATGTGAAAAAAGAATATTACTTAACAGATATTGCTTCTCTTGCAACACGCGAAGGATTAGATGTGCGTGTTGTTGAAGTTCCTTTTGAAGATATTGTAGGAATTAACAACGGTCTTGAGCTTTCTGAGGCTGATTCTTTGTGGCAAAAACGTAAAGCGCGCGATTTAATGTTATCGGGTGTTACACTCTTAAAGCCAGAAACACTCTATTTTTCTTATGATACAGAAATTGCACCAGGGGTGGTGATAGAACCAAATGTTTATTTTGGGTTAAACGTAAAAGTACAATCTGGTGCGGTTATTCATGCATTTAGTTATCTCGAAGGTGCTGTGGTTGGTAGAGATGCACAGATTGGTCCCTATGCACGTTTGCGTCCTGGAACAGAGTTGGCAAAGTCCGTAAAGATTGGAAATTTTTGTGAAGTCAAACAAGCTAAGGTAGGAGAATCTTCTAAAATCAATCATTTAAGTTATATTGGTGATGCCGAAATTGGTGCACATACCAATATTGGAGCCGGTACGATTACTTGCAATTATGATGGATTTAACAAATATAAAACCATGATTGGTGATCATGCTTTTGTTGGGTCTAATACGGCACTTGTTTCCCCATTGGTAATAGGGGATGGCTCTTATGTTGCTTCAGGAAGTGTTATTACTGAAAATATTCCTATGAACAGTATGGCTTTTGGGCGTGCACGACAGGTTATAAAAGAGGGCTATGCGACAAAATTTCGAGAGCGTTTGTTAGAAAAAAAACAGAAAAAATGATTATTTTCAGCTTATTCTTTTGTTTCGTGTTAATCTAACGATGGATGGAAGATTTATTCTTAAAGATTGCCGTATTCCATGTTTGAATTATTTTTATTATTTATAGTTTTAAATAAAGGCTGTTGGATTGTTTTGTAAAATTTGAATCTTAAGATGTGGGTTGGAGCTTTTTAATGTGTGGAATTATTGGAGTTCTTGGAAAGAGGTGTGTTACGTCCTCTTTGGTTGAGGGGTTAAAACGTCTTGAATATAGAGGGTATGATTCATCTGGGGTGGCAACGGTCCATAATGGGCATCTTTATCGTGTACGTGCTGAGGGGAAGCTTGTTCATTTAGAAGAAAAATTAAAAAAAACACCTCTGGAGGGAAGTTTAGGGATTGGTCATACCCGTTGGGCTACGCATGGAATTGCTGTTGAACGCAATGCGCATCCCCATGTGACTGAAAAGCTTGCGATTGTTCATAATGGTATTATTGAAAATTTTGTAGAACTGCAAAAGGAACTCATAGAGGATGGTTGTATCTTTGAAACAGAGACGGATACGGAAGTTATTGCACATTTAATAACGCGTGCATTAAAAGATGGTCTTTCTCCGCAAGAAGCCATACGTACCAGTTGGAAAAGGCTGCAGGGGGCTTTTGCTATTGCTCTTATTTTCGAAGGTGAAGATAACCTTATGATTGCGGCTTGTTCTGGTCCACCTCTGGCAATTGGTTATGGAAAAGATGAATTTTTTGTGGGGTCAGATGCCATAGCTTTGGCACCATTCGTTGATTATATTAGCTATATGGAAGATGGGGATTGGGCTGTTCTCACACGGGAAGGTGTTACAATTTATGATGCTAATAATCAACCGGTAAAACGTCCTGTGACGACATTACTTGAAGGGGCTTTATTGATTTCTAAGGGTAATCATCGTCATTTTATGCACAAGGAAATGTTTGAACAACCTGAAGTGATTTCTCATAATTTGGCGCATTATCTTGATCTTGGAAATTATGCGGTTCGACCGCTTGAGAATTTGATTGATTGGAAAAATATTCATCGGCTTCTTTTTGCGAGTTGTGGAACGGCATATTATTCAACCTTAGTTGCGCGCTATTGGTTTGAGAAATTTGCCGCTTTAAGTGTTGATAATGATGTTGCTTCCGAGTTTCGTTATCGTGAACCTCCTATAACGTCTGATGTGTTATCGCTGTTTGTTTCTCAATCTGGTGAGACAGCTGATACATTGGCTTCTTTGCGTTATTGTCGTGAGCGGGGTGTAAAAACAGCAACAATTGTGAATGTAGAGCAATCAACAATGGCAAGGGAGGCTGATTTTATTCTCCCAACACTTGCCGGACCGGAAATAGGTGTTGCTTCAACAAAAGCTTTTACCTGTCAATTGGCAACGCTTGCTTCACTCGCTCTTAGTGCGGCTAAACAACGTGGCTATCTCTCGGCTCAAATAGAAAAGCAACTGGTTCGACAGTTGGCAGAAGTTCCACGTATTTTAAATGAGGTCTTAAAATTAGAGAGAAAAATTGAATGTATTTGTCGTGATTTGGTGAATGCAAAAAGTGTTCTTTATCTGGGACGTGGAACTTCTTATCCGATTGCTTTGGAGGGAGCTCTTAAACTGAAAGAGCTTTCTTATATTCATGCTGAAGGTTATGCGGCAGGTGAATTAAAGCATGGACCAATTGCTCTGGTGGATGAGACAATACCCGTTATTGTTGTTGCACCTTATGATCGGTGGTTTGAAAAAACTTTTTCTAATATGCAAGAAGTGGTAGCGCGTAATGGTCGTATTATTTTAATAACCGATAAAAAGGGAGCAGAAGTAGCTTGTCTTAAGACTTTATCAACGATCACTTTGCCAGATGTTCCAGAATTTATTTCTCCTATTATTTATGCACTCCCTGTTCAGTTAATCGCTTATCATACGGCTGTTTTATTAGGAACAGATGTTGATCAACCCCGTAATTTAGCAAAATCAGTCACGGTTGAATAAAAGTATATTTCTGAATCTTTTGGAGAATAATCAAGTGTAAGAAATTGATTTATAATGAAACTTATTTTTTCATTTTTCTCTGTTGAACGAGAATACTGAAGAAAGGTTTTTTATTCCTAAATCCTTTACGATAAAACGAAAAATATTTTCTTACCTATCAAAAAATAGATCAGTTATGTGAATATAATGGTAAAAAAAGACGCAATATTGCTTCTACTGTTTTAATGCAGTTGATTTGTTATTCGTTCATGAAGCATAAAGATGGTAAGAGACTGCGTAGATCATTTATGGGTAATTCTAAGAGAAAATCATATTTGAACAGAGAGGTATTTAAGTTTTTTATTAGAGGGTTTTTGTTATCCTGCTCGTAAGAGGCGTGCAGCATCGTTGTGTCCGAAAAGATAAAGGAGCAACCGTAAAGCTTGTCCTTGCTCAGAAGAAAGATGAGGATCGCGTTGTAAAAATAAACGAGCATCTTTTCTTGCCATTGACAAAAGATCGCTATGAACTGCAAGGTTTGCTATATGAAATTCAGGGACTCCGGATTGTTTTGTACCTAAAAGTTCTCCTTCGCCTCGTAGGCGCCAATCTTCTTCAGCAATTTCAAAACCATCTTCTGTATTGCGGATAATATTAAGGCGTGTTGCTGCTGTTTTAGTCAGTGGATCTTTATAGAGCAAAATGCAGGAAGATTTTTTATCGCCTCGTCCTACACGTCCACGTAATTGGTGCAATTGTGAAAGGCCAAAATGTTCCGCGTGTTCGATGATAATGATCGAAGCATCTGGAATATCTACTCCCACTTCAATGACGGTGGTTGCAACTAAAATACGTGTATTTCCACATTTAAAAGATGCCATAGCGGCTTCTTTTTCTGCTGTAGACATTTTTCCATGGATCATACCAACGTGTGCTCCAAAGCGCTCATGGAGAAATGCAAAGCGGTTTTCAATTGAAGTGAGATCAAGAGCTGTCGATTCCTCTACTAAAGGACAAATCCAATAGAGCTTTTCTCCTTTTTCTAATGCAATTGCGATTCTCGCTATAAGCTCATGAAGACGTTTCAAAGAAAGCGTTGCTGTTGTAATGGGTTGTCGTCCCATTGGTTTTTCGGTAATTTTAGAGACATCCATATCACCAAAAGCTGTTAAGACAAGTGTGCGCGGAATGGGCGTGGCGGTCATAACCAGCATATCAGCTTTATTGCCTTTTTCTGTAAGAGCGATACGTTGATGGACACCAAAACGGTGTTGTTCATCGATAATGGTTAAAGCGAGATTATTATAAGTAACGCTGTTTTGTATGAGAGCATGAGTTCCGATAACAATAGAAACTTGACCTGACAGAATATCATTCACGATATTTGTCCGCAATTTTCCTTTTTCTCGTCCTGTTAAAAGCGTTGTTTGTAATCCGACCTTTTCGGCAAGAGGAGCGATGGTGGCAAAATGTTGCCTAGCAAGCACTTCAGTTGGTGCCATTAAAGCTGATTGTCCTGAATTTTCAGCAATTTGTGCCATTGCCATCAATGCAACAACAGTTTTTCCTGTGCCTACATCACCTTGAAGTAGTCTTAGCATTGGTTCTGGTGAAGCAAGATCATTTGCGATATCTTCTACTGCTTTTTTTTGTCCGGTTGTGAGTTGAAAGGGGAGGATATTAAGCAATTTTTTAGTATAAATTCCTGTTGATGGTCGAGAAGTGCCAACAAGAGATTTAGTTTTCAAACGCACGAGTCCTAGTGCCAATTGACAAGCGAGCAATTCATCATAGGCAAGACGTTTGCGTGCTGTACTTTCTAAGGATAGATCATTGGGGTTAATGGGCGCATGGATACGGCGTAAAGCAACAGAAAAAGAAGGAAAATTTTGTTGCTTTTTTACATTTTCATCTATCCATTCTGGGAGGAGAGGAATAAAATCAAGAGTGTTTTGTATGGCGCGTCTTAGTGTCTTTACAGTTAGTCCTGCAGTAGAGGGATAGACAGGTTCGATGAGAGGTATCTGATTTGATTGTTCGCTTGGGGCAATATAGTCTGGATGCGCCATTGAAAGCTGTCCATTAAACCATTCAACTTTTCCTGATATAATGACTTTTTTTCCTTCGGGGAGTTGTTTTTTTAGCCAAAGAGGTTGAGCATGAAAAAAGACTAAATTTATTTTTCCTGTGTGATCATGGGCAATAACACGATAGGGAATTCGGTTGTGACCACGGGGTGGTGGTTGATGCTGATCGATGATAATTTCGAGCGTAACAGTATCTCCTTCTTTTGCACAAGTAATGTTGGGACGCATTCTGCGGTCTATAACGGAATGGGGCATTAATTGAAGAAGGTCAATAAGGGTTGCTTCGCGTTGTGTGGGATTAACATCTAAGAGTTTGGTCAATAAACCATAGACTTTAGGTGTAATACCAGAAAGAGTTCGGATAGAATTAAAAAGTGGGGTAAGAAGACTTGGAGGCATGAGCAAATTTAACCTGCCCTTTTTGTTTTTTCTAGACCTTTAGAAGAGCTTTTTGGGGATAAAGTCATAAAGACAAGGTTGCTTTATTTACACATTGAACTTTAGGAAGAGAAATTAATATTTAAAGAAAAATACAATTAAATGGTCAAAAATTAAAGTACTTAGATGAGGTATATTGTTTTTCTTTTTATTTTAGGTGTTTATTTGCTGTGAATAGAAGCATTTTCTTGATAGAACTCTCTTATAAATATTAATAAAATTGGGATATTGCTCCTATGTAGGATGATGAATTTATAGCTTTAAAGTTTGATGATGAACAGAAGTTTTTTCTTTTATAAGGGGTGCTGTTTAGCATTTATTTTGTAGTGGGAAATTGTGAGAGTGGTAAAAAATAAAATGCAAATGCAAGAGAACAAAAATTCTCTTCCTCGCTTTATTCATTTGAGAGTGCATTCAGCTTATTCCTTGCTCGAAGGGGCTTTAAAAATCCCCCAAATTATTCAACAGACGATTTTAGATCATGCACCAGCGGTTGCTATTACCGATACCAATAATTTATTTGGTGCTTTGGAATTTTCACAGCATTGTCTTTCTCATGGGGTCCAACCTATTATTGGTTGTCAGCTTACTGTTGATTTTTGTGATGAAAATGATCATTCACGTTTGGCTAAATGGCGTAATCCTTCTGATTTTTGCTCTATTGTTCTTTTGGCTGCTAGCGAAACCGGTTATGCTCATTTGGTTCGTCTTGTGAGCCGTGCTTATCTTGATAAGTGTGATACTGATCCTCCTCATATTAAAGCTGATTGGTTGTCAGAACACAGTGAAGGCATAATCGCTTTAACGGGTGGAAAGGGAGGACCTATTAATCTTTCTTTGGCAGAAGAGAAAAAAGAACATGCTGTTGAGCGCTTAATTTATTTGAAAAAATCTTTTGCTGATCGTCTTTATGTGGAGTTACAACGGCATGGCTCTTATGACCGGAGAGTAGAAGCTGATCTTATTGAATTGGCTTATGCGCATGAAATTCCTCTTGTAGCAACGAATGAAGCTTTTTTTCTGCAAAGAGAAGGGTATGAAGCGCATGATGCGCTGATGGCTGTTTCAGAAGGACAAATTGTCTCTAATCCAGATCGCAAACGTGTGACACCAGATCATTATTTGAAGTCACAAGATGAAATGGTTACACTGTTTTCTGATCTTCCAGAAGCTTTGGAAAATAGTGTTGAAATTGCATTGCGTTGTCATATTGCCTCGCCTCTTCGAAAACCGATATTGCCTCGTTTTATAGAACAATCTGTTAATTCAGAAACTACTTTAGAAATAGAAGATAGTGAGTTATTAAATCAGGCTAAAGATGGTTTGAAGATTCGGCTTGAAACAATAGGGTTGGCTGAAGGGTATACGATTGCAGATTATGAACAGCGGCTTGATTATGAAATTTCAGTTATTACGCGTATGCAATTTTCTGGATATTTTCTTATCGTTTCAGATTTCATAAAATGGGCAAAGGTTCATGACATTCCCGTTGGACCAGGCCGGGGTTCTGGTGCTGGTTCACTTGTTGCTTATGCATTGACGATTACTGATGTGGATCCCTTGCGGTTTTCTCTTCTCTTTGAACGTTTTCTGAATCCAGATCGTGTTTCGATGCCAGATTTTGATATCGACTTTTGTCAAGAGCGGCGCGAAGAAGTTATTCAATATGTTCAAAAAAAATATGGACGTGATCAAGTTGCTCAAATTATTACTTTTGGTAAGTTACAGGCACGTGCAGTTTTGCGTGATGTGGGGCGTGTTTTAGAAGTTCCTTATCGTCAGGTGGATTATCTTACAAAATTAATTCCTGCCACCCCAGGAAGTCAGGTAGAATTAGCAGATGCTATTAAGGATGAACCTAAATTTGAAGAAGAAAAGAAAAAAGATCCCGTTGTTGGACGCGCATTAGATATAGCGCTTCAGTTGGAGGGACTTTATCGTCATGCTTCAACTCATGCTGCTGGGATTGTTATCGGAGATCGTCCACTTTGGGAGCTTGTCCCGATGTATCGTGATCCTCGTTCTGATATGCCTGTTACACAATTTAACATGAAATATGTTGAACAAGCGGGGCTGGTAAAATTTGATTTTCTTGGATTAAAAACGCTTACTGTTTTGAAAATGGCAGTCGATTTTGTTGCCAGAAAGGGGATTAAAATAGATTTATCAAATATTCCTCTGAATGATGAAGCAACCTACGCTATGATGGCACGTGGTGAAACGGTTGGCGTGTTTCAGGTGGAAAGTTCTGGTATGCGCAAGGCGTTGATTGGAATGAAGCCAGACCGTATTGAAGATATTATTGCGCTGGTTGCACTTTATCGTCCAGGTCCAATGGAGAATATTCCAACCTATAATGCACGCAAACATGGGGAAGAGGAAATTGCTTCTATTCATCCTAAGATAGATCATCTGATCAAAGAAACACAAGGTGTTATTGTCTATCAAGAACAGGTGATGCAGATTGCTCAGGTTCTTGCTGGCTATTCGCTTGGAGAAGCTGATTTACTACGTCGTGCTATGGGGAAAAAAATTCATGCTGAAATGCAAAAACAGCGTACGCGTTTTGTCAATGGAGCTGTTGCAGGTGGCGTGGATAAAGATCAAGCTGATATTATCTTTGATCTTTTAGCAAAATTTGCCGATTATGGTTTTAATAAATCGCACGCTGCTGCTTATGCAATTGTTTCTTACCAAACGGCTTATATGAAAGCAAACTATCCCGTTGAGTTTTTAGCTGCTTCAATGACATATGACATGACGAATACAGATAAGCTCAATGATTTTCGGCGTGAAGCATTAAGGTTGGGTATTGAAGTTATTGCACCTTCTATACAAACATCTCATCGTGTTTTTGAGGTTGGTGATAATTGTATTTATTATTCTCTTGCTGCCATTAAAGGTGTGGGAGAAACTGTTGTAGATCATATTGTTTCTTGTCGTGGGAGTAAGATTTTTAAGGATTTGGAAGATTTTTGTGCGCGTGTTGATCCTCGTATTGTTAATAAGCGTGCGATGGAAAGTTTAGTTTGTGCTGGTGCTTTTGATTGTTTTAACATTGCACGTGAGGTTTTATTAGCCAATCTTGGAACCCTTCATGCGCGTGCACTTCGTATTCTCGATGACAATTCTAGCGGGCAGGTTGATATATTTGGAATGGCAGGCGGATTAAAAGAACCATTGATTTTATCGCAAACAACCCCTTGGTTGCCGGCTGAGAAACTTTATCGAGAATTTCAAGCTATAGGTTTTTACTTTTCTGCGCATCCTTTGGAGGAGTATCAAGCTATTCTGAACAAAAAACGCATTCAGACTTGGGGTAATTTTGCCAATGCCGTTAAAGGGGGAGCAACGGCTGCACGGCTTGCTGGAACTGTTGTGGCAAAAAACGTGCGCAAAACAAAATCTGGTAAAAAAATGGGAATTATTCATTTTTCTGATACAAGTGGACAATATGAAGCAGTTCTCTTTTCTGAGGCACTCTCGGATTATGAAGAGATGCTAGAACCCGGAAAATCTTTTATTATTACGGTGAGCGCAGAAAATCGTTCTGAAGGAGTTAGTTTGCGAATTGAAACAATTCAGTCTTTGGAAAATGAATCATTACAACAGCATAAAATGATGCGTCTCTTTATAAAAACAGTTGATATGCTTCCACAAATTGAACAAAATTTAAATCTTGGGGGGAATGGAGAGGTTGGGCTTATTTTAATTCAAGAGGATGGATTGCGAGAAGTCGAAATTGCACTTCCTAAGCGATATAAGGTAAATTCACATGTCGCAAATGCTATGAAATTAATTCAGGGTGTTGTTGATGTAGAATTGAGTTAAAGAAAGATTAAAGATGGGAGCTGATTTTGAGTGGTGTTTTTGCTTTTAGGAGAGCTAAAAATGGAGCTTTTAAAATCGGATTGTAGGTTTCGAAAAATATTGCTTTTATTAGAGTAAATTATGATATTTTTTAGTGTCATAAAATTAAAAAAATCTCGTTCTTTCGTAATATTCAAAGTGCCGGAAGAATTTTATAAGTTTTTATCATTATTTTTTATAGAATTCATCGCATCATACATGTAAAGCCAATTGAGATCTGACATAATGCTCTCTGGTGTACGAATTTTCATCATGAGATTGCGTGCAATTGCTATGGGACCGGTTGCGTGATAGGCTAATCTATTGAAATCTCCGCGTTTTTTTACTGCTGCAATACGCGGGGTGCGTGTTGTTTCGTAAAGCGAAAGTGCTTTCGTTAATGAAAAATCTTTCAATGAAAGTGCTTTTGCTAATGTGGCGGCATCTTCGATTGCCATAGCGGCACCTTGTGCTGCAAAAGGTAAGGCAGCATGTGCGCAATCGCCAACAAATACTTGTCTCTCTAAACCGATAAAACGATTTTGTTTCATTTGAAAAAGTGGCCAATAACTCCATTCATCAATATGATCGAAGATTTGTAAGATTTTTGAATTCCAATCTTTAAAAAGAGATTTGAGTTTTTCTTTATCTCCTTTATGGGCCCATCCTTCTTTTGAACTTTCTCCATGCGTAATGGCGACAAAATTAAAAATTTTTTCTGACGATTGAATGGGGTAGACAACAAGATGATTTTTTGGTCCCATCCAAGCCGTAATTGTCTTCATATTTTGCAATGAAGAACGAAAGTTTTGAGGAAGATTATCAGATGTTGTTGTTGCACGCCAAGCAATAAAGCCACTAAAATTTGCTTTTTCATGAAAAGGAGATTGTTGCCGTAATGTTGACCAAACGCCATCACATCCGATCAAGAGGGGCGTTGAATAAAGCTGTTCTGTTGCCGTATCTGTTTTTATTGTCGTGATTTTAATGTTGGTTGCCGATTGGGTAGAAGATACAATCGTTTCGCCTGCTTTGTATTTGATCAAAGGATTTTCAATCACTGCATTATATAAAATTTTTTGTAAAGCCGCGCGGTGAATCGTCATATAAGGGGCTTTCCAATATTTTTCTGTTAGATTAATAAGATGAGCCCGTAGATGTATTTTTAAAGATAATCCATCTTTTAACTCAAGAAAATATGGGATTGTCGCGACTTCAGTGAGTTTGTTAAGAAGTTTCCAGCGAGCAAGAATAGATGTTGCATTTGGTGTCAGTTGAATACCAGCGCCTATCGTTTCAAGTTGCTTACACTTTTCGATAATGGTGCTTGCAATTCCTTTATGAGCGAGTGCTAAAGCAGTGCTTAAACCAGCAATTCCTCCTCCAACGATGATGGGTGATTGTTCCACAAATGATTTCATATTAAACAAGCAGAATTAAAAGAGGGGTTATTAAGAAAGCCAAAAAACGCAATTATAATAGCTTTTCTGGATGATATAAGCATCCTGTTGGGTTTGTTTGATCGTATGATAGCGAGGGAACATAACGATAAAGGGTTGAGCAGTAAGGGCAAATTTTCTCATCTGCTGCTCCCATATCGATAAAGATATGAGGATGATCGAATGGGTGTGTAGCGCCTACACACATAAATTCTTTCACACCAATTTCGATTGTTTTATATCCAAGGTCATTTTGGAAATGAGGAATATTGTGATCAGCCATGGCATACAAACTCCAGAATAAATTTTCTCATCAGCTATGATTGGGCTCTTCTATTTTATAGGCGTGAGTTTGTAATAAAGCGTATAATAATGCAAGATGCTTTTTAAGACAAATTTCTCTTCTTTTATGCTATATTAGAATAGTTGTCTTACTTTTAGTGCTTTGCGCATAGCAATAATTCCAAGTACTTTTAAATATTAAATGGAAAAATGATGAGGGAAGTTAGGCATTGATATATTATTATGATGATAACATATTATCAAATGTTATGTGAGATATTTCGTCAAGGATTTTAGAAAATATAAAAGAAAATTATTTAGGATATATGGAACAGAGGGTGGTAGATAAAATTTCTATATCGAATATAACAATGAAAAATCCGGTACGATTTATTAATCGAGAGTTTTCATGGCTACAATTTAATAATCGTGTTTTGATGGAAGCGGCTAATTCGAAACATCCTTTATTAGAACGTCTACAATTTCTTTCTATTTCAGCTGCAAATCTTGATGAGTTTTTTATGGTTCGTGTTGCAGGACTAGCAGCTCAAATTCGTGCTCGCGTTACAGCGTGCAGTGCAGATGGGCACACTCCACAGGAACAACTTGATATTGTATTAGCTGAGATTTCAAAGCTGCAGGCTCACCAACTACGAGAATTGAATGTTTTACGTGATGAATTAAAAAAGAATGATATTGAAATTATTTGTTCTGATGATCTTTCAGAAATTGAAAAATCATGGCTTGAAAAATATTTTCTTGAGACAATTTTTCCTGTTTTAAAACCTTTACCTGTTGATTCTACTCATCCTTTTCCATTTATTCCTAATTTAGGGCTTTCTATTGGGCTTCAATTGTCTGGAGAAACTGATCAGAATTCACACACAGTGTTGTTATCTATTTCAATGCTTTTAAGGCGTTTTATTCTTCTTCCTCAAGAAGGCAATCATTTTCGTTTTATTGCATCTGAAGATGTTATTTGCCTTTTTATTAAATATGTATTTCCTAACTATGAGGTTAAAGAAATTGGTATATTTAGAATAATCCGAGATAGTGATATTGAAGTAGAAGAAGAAGCTGAGGATCTTGTTCATTTTTTTGAAACTGCTCTTAAAAGGCGGCGCCGTGGGCAGGTTATTCGAGTTGAGTTTGACGCAAAAATGCCAGAGAGTTTACGCCAATTTATAGCGAATAGTCTCGCTGTTCCTGATAATTGTATTAATGTCCTTGACGGATTTTTAGCGCTTAATACGGTATCAGAAATTGTTTCTATTCCCCGCGATGATCTTAAATTTATTCCTTATATTTCTCGTGTTCCAGAATGTATTCGTAAACATAAAGGGGATTGTTTTGCGGCTATTCGTGAAAATGATATTGTGATTCATCACCCCTATGAGACATTTGATGTTGTTGTCCAATTTTTACGTCAAGCTGCTTGCGATCCTGATGTTGTAGAAATAAAACAAACACTTTATCGTACATCAAATGATAGTCCAATTGTTGGCGCTTTGATTAAAGCAGCTGAACAGGGAAAGTCTGTGACTGCTTTGGTAGAACTTAAAGCACGTTTTGATGAGGAAGCAAATATTCGTTGGGCCAGGGATCTTGAATGTGCTGGGGTTCAAGTTATTTTTGGTTTTATTGCATTAAAAACGCATGCTAAGATGTCATTAGTTGTGAGACGTGAGGGAAAACGTCTTCGCTCTTATGTTCATCTTGGAACAGGAAATTATCATCCCATTAATGCTAAAACTTATACCGATCTTTCTTTTTTTTCCACGGATGATGATATCGCTCATGATGTTGCGTTATTATTCAATTATATTGCGCAATATGAGCGTCCAAATGAAACAATGAAGATTGCTTTTTCACCCTTAACACTGCGTGGTCGTATCTTAGAGCATATTGAGGGAGAAATTGTTCATGCACAACAGGGAAGGTTTGCTGCTATTTGGATGAAAGTTAATGCATTGGTTGATCCTGAAATTATTGATGCTTTATATCGTGCCAGTCAAGCAGGGGTGCAAATTGATTTGGTTGTGCGGGGGATATGTTGTTTACGTCCTGGTATTCTAGGAATTTCGGATAATATTCGTGTAAAATCAATTGTCGGGCGTTTTCTTGAACATAGTCGCATTTTTTGTTTTGGGAATGGTCAAGATTTGCCTAATGAAAATGCACTCGTTTACTTAGGCTCTGCTGATATGATGCCTCGTAATTTGGACTATCGTATTGAAATATTGGTTCCGGTTTTTAATAAAATAGTGCGTCAAAAAATTCTTTTACAGATTATGTTAGCTAATATCATTGATAATCAACAAAGCTTTGATATACTTAAGGATGGAACATCAAAACGTATTACACCGCAGATAGGTGAAAGTCTATTTAATGCGCAGGAGTATTTTATGGCCAATACAAGTTTTGCGGGGGAAAATGAGTCTTTTGAGTCTTCTGTTTCGCGCTTGGTTGCGTTGCATCGGCAACAAGCCGAAATACATAAAGACTAAAATCCAATGACATATAGAGATGCTCAAGGTCGGTTAAAAGGGCGTAAGCCTGTTGCTGTTATTGACATTGGCTCAAATTCTGTTCGGTTGGTTATTTATGAGGGGCTTGTTCGATCACCAACAGTTTTATTTAATGAAAAGATTCTTTGTGGTCTCGGTCATGGTGTGGCGAAAACAGGATTTTTAGAAGAAAAATCGATGAAAATGGCGTTGCAAACACTGAAACGGTTTCGTACGCTTTGTCGACAGATTGGGGCAGATGAGGTCTATACTTTAGCAACAGCAGCAGCACGAGATGCACAGAATGGCGTAGCATTTATTCAGCATGCTGAAGATATTTTGCAAAATAAAATATATCTTCTTTCAGGAAGTGAAGAAGCTATGTATTCAGCATATGGAGTTGTGTCTACTTTTTATCAACCAAAAGGTATTTCTGGGGATCTTGGTGGTGGAAGTCTTGAGCTGATTGATATTGATCATTCTGATGTTGGTGAAGGGATAACGCTCCCATTGGGTGGTTTAAGGCTA
This sequence comes from Bartonella sp. AP280QHHD, assembly GCF_042196125.1. Classification (NCBI taxonomy): domain Bacteria; kingdom Pseudomonadati; phylum Pseudomonadota; class Alphaproteobacteria; order Hyphomicrobiales; family Bartonellaceae; genus Bartonella; species Bartonella sp. AP280QHHD. The sequence goes on from NZ_JBHIPQ010000013.1 coordinate 28,406, forward strand.
CAGTATATGTCAAATAATGATAGTGCTGTAGCTACAAAAATTGTACATGAGCAATTTTATAAATCGTCTGTTGTTCGTACTCGTAAAGGTATAGCACGTTATTTTTATGCAGTAGGGGGGACATGGCGTAATTTGGCAAAACTCCATATGGCAATGAAACACTATCGGCTCCCTGTTATGCATGGCTATGAAGTTGATGCCGTTGAAATGGAGAACTTTTTACGTCTTGTAGCACGTGGCAATATTGATAATATGAGAGGGATTGCAGCGGTTTCTCAGAATCGTCGAAAACTTTTATCTTATGGGGCAATAGTTCTTATTGAACTCATTCAGTGTATGGAGTTTGAAAAGATAATCTTTTCTGGTGCTGGCGTTCGTGAAGGTTTTCTTTATTCACGTTTGCCGCAGGCGATTCGGCTTTCAGATCCTCTCATTGCAGCATGCACAGAAATGGCTATTTTACGGGCACGTTCACCAAAACAAGCAGAAGAACTCATTGATTTTACGACGAATGCTTTTGAAGTTTTTGGAATTTCAGAAACCGAAAATGAATGCCGTTATCGTCAAGCCGCTTGTCTTCTTGCGGATATTGGTTGGCGTATACATCCAGATTATCGAGGCAATGAAGCAGCAAATCAAATAGCTTTAGGATCTTATCCAGGAATTTCTCATGAAGGGCGCCTTTATGCGGCACTTGCTGTTTTTTTTCGCAATACGAGTTTATTGGTTGATAAAGAATCTCTTCCCATTTTTCAATTAGCAACTCAAAATATAATTGAAAAAGCACGTATTCTTGGCGAAACTATGCGTATTGCTCATCTTTTTAGTGCTTCTGTTGCAGGAATTTTACCTCATTTATTGTGGCATAAAAAAGCAGATCATATTATCCTGCAGATCCCAAAGAATTACGCTGGGTTATTAGGAGAACGTCCTCTTGGACGATTACAGAAGTTATCAAAAATAATAAAACAACCTCTCGCTTTTGAAATTTTTTGATTTTTTTCCTAATTTATTCGTGTTTTATGTCTTAATAATAGGGCCATTGACGAGGGATAAACTAGGTAGCCTATCATCATGAGCTGGACAATAGGACTTGTTCCATAACGCCCATGCTAGACACCACGCAAAGCATTTGTAATGCCTGAGCATTCATAAAAGAAAACATAATTTTTTATTCTGTTACTTGCATCACAGGATGGATTTTTCACTTCATAAGCTTCATGTGAAAATGAAAAGTTTTGTCCATTTTTACGTGAAAAGGTTTTCTTTTTATGCTGCGTCGTTATAACGTTTCTGTTTAGCTTGCTCGATTATCTTGATAAGATTACGATTGTAACCAACGCGATAAAAAACAAGTTTTAAAGATTTTGGGAGAGATCCATTGGTTACATGACGCTGGAATGTTGAAATACTCATATGAAACAGTTTTGCACTTTCACGGTCTGTCAAAAGAATATCATTTCAGTCATTATAAAATCCTTTCACTATAAAAAATAGAAATAAATCACAACTATTTATTAACCATGATTTTCGAATCCTTTGAAAGGTGTTTAATTTATAAAAAACAGCGCTTTATCATATAATTTCTTATGTGAAACTTTATGAGTCTTATTGAGATGGAATGAGAGAATCTTACGATATTCGGAGGTCTAATTCAATATAAATAACGCTAGATTATCGTTAGAAATCAATATATTGCTTTTGTTAGGTATTTTAGTTGTTATGCTGGCTCGTTTTTGATTGTTAGATTGCAATCTTGGTAGTTTTTAATACGATATGGTGACGTGAGGCATTATATCTTTGTTTGTTCCTATTTCTAGGCTGCTATTTTTGTAATGAATGCGCTTTTATTATCAGAACTTTTTTTTCAAAACTTTTAAATAAGGAACTGTCTGTTTTTTTAGATTATTTTTAATGGGATTTCTATTTAATTGACCTGATAAAGATTTAGCTATCATTTTAATAAGAGTTTACTATTTAATTTTTTAACTTTGTCAGAAGTAGGCTTTATTTATCCTGTTTGCGTTGGCCTATAGGGCATACCAATTGATGTAGATAATGAGTAGCGTAATGGATTTTTCAAAATGAAAATGTAAATTAAAGCTGTTTTGTGCTTATTTTTCCATCGTTAAAGTAAAACCCTATCTGGCCCTTTAGCAGTTGTTCGGCTTTTTTACCAAATATTTCATAGCGCCAGCCATTCATAGCGGGAATATTTTTCTTTATTCCTCCATTGGCAATTTTTTCTAAATCATTAGATGTTGCAATAATTTTAGGGGCAATGCTGTTTTCATTTGCAACAATTTTTAATAACACTTTGAGCAGATCGATAACAGCGGCTGTCGTATCATTGAGTGGATTATGTTTAGGAATGGGGGGTAAAGTAGAAAGATCCACCTCTAATCCTTCGTGGACAGCTTTGATTAATGATTGAGCAATTGAGAGTTTATCCCAGTTCTTATTAAGACTGCGCAACCGTTTTAATGCAGATTCATCTTTTGGTTGTTGGGTTGCTATTTCTATAAGACATTCATCTTTTATGATATGACGACGTGGCATATTGTATTTTCGTGCTTCACGTTCCCGCCAAGCTGCTATCTTTTGTAATACAGCAAGTTCACGTGGCTTTTTAATTTTTCCTTTCACTTTTTTCCATGCTTCATCTTCTGGCATATCATAGGTTTTAGGATTTAAAAGGATTGTTATTTCATCATCCATCCAGTGAGCTCGTTGATTTTTCTCTAACCTTTTTTTCAATAACAAGTAAACATCTCTTAAGTAAGTTACATCGGAAAGTGCATAGAGCAGTTGTTTTTCAGACAAAGGGCGGTAACTCCAGTCTGTAAAGCGGGAGGATTTATCAAGATGATGCCCTGTACAGCGTTGTACAATTTGATCATAGGAGATAGAATCACCAAATCCACAAATGGATCCTGCTATTTGCGTATCAAAGAGAGGGGAAGGAATAACACCTCCAAGGTGATAAATTGTTTCAATATCTTGGCGCGCAGCATGAAAAACTTTTACAACTTTTTTATCGACCATAAGATCAAAAAATGGTTGTAAATCAATATCTGGTGCTATGGGATCAATCAAAACTGTAACATCTGGTGAGGCGAGCTGTATTAAACACAGTTGAGGCCAAAAAGTTGTTTCGCGGATAAACTCAGTATCGACTGTTACAAAATCAGAGGTACGTAGAGCGTTAAGTGCAATTTCAAGATCTGTTGTTTGTGTAATAAGATTCATCATTTTATTATAATTCGATAAATTAAATTTGTCCTTTGTTGACTTTATTTTTGAGTTTTTATTCTCATATCTTGACAAATGGTTATTAAAAAGCGTTTGTAGCGCATGTGAATATTATAATCAAAGGCAAAAAACATGCATCGTTATCGCAGTCATCATTGTGCGGCTCTCCGTAGATGTGATGTAGGAACACAAGTTCGTCTTTCGGGGTGGGTTCATCGTGTTCGTGATCATGGAGGGATTCTTTTTGTGGATTTACGTGATCATTTTGGAATCACACAAATTGTTGCTGACCCTGCTTCACCAGCTTTTAAAGTTATTGAAAAAGTGCGTTCTGAATGGGTTATTCGTGTGGATGGGGAGGTATGTGCTCGTTCTGATGAGGTTATTAATGCAACGCTTCCAACAGGTGAGATTGAAATTTTTGCACAAGAGGTAGAAATTCTTTCAAAATCTGATGAGCTTCCTTTACCGGTTTTTGGTGAGCCTGATTATCCAGAAGATATTCGATTAAAATATCGTTTTCTTGATTTGCGTCGGGAGACTATGCACAAAAATATCATGCGTCGGACTGAAATTATTGCGGCTATGAGACGAGCTATGCAAAATAATGGTTTTACGGAATTTACGACGCCACTTTTGACAGCTTCATCGCCGGAAGGCGCACGTGATTTTTTGGTTCCAAGTCGTGTTCATCAGGGAAAATTTTATGCGTTACCGCAAGCGCCACAGCAATATAAACAGTTGTTGATGATGTCAGGTTTTGATCGTTATTTTCAGATTGCTCCATGTTTTAGAGATGAAGATCCAAGGGCCGACCGTCTTCCTGGTGAATTTTATCAATTAGATGTTGAAATGAGTTTTGTTGAGCAAGAAGATGTTTTAGCAACTATGGAACCTATTATGCGTTCTATTTTTGAAGAATTTGCAGATGGAAAGACTGTGACACAAAGCTTTCCTCGCATTTCTTATGATGAAGCAATGCGAAAATATGGTTCTGATAAGCCTGATCTGCGTAATCCGATCATTATGGAAGATGTTTCTCAGCATTTTTATAATTCTGGTTTCAAAGTCTTTGCTCAAATTTTAGCGAATGATGAGAATGCACAAGTGTGGGCTATTCCAGCTAAAACGGGTGGAAGTCGTGCTTTTTGTGATCGTATGAATGTATGGGCACAAGGCGAGGGGCAACCAGGGCTCGGCTATATTTTCTGGCGTGAAGAAGAAGGAAAATTTGAAGGAGCAGGGCCTATCGCCAAAAATATTGGTGAACAGAGGACTGAAGCAATCCGTATACAGCTTGGTCTTGAAAGTGGGGATGCCTGTTTTTTTGTAGCTGGCGATCCAAAAAAGTTTTCATCTTTTGCCGGAGCAGCACGCACAAGGGTAGGGGAAGAATTAGATCTTCTTGATAGAGATAGTTTCTCTATGGCGTGGATTGTTGATTTTCCATTTTTTGAATGGAATGAAGATGAAAAAAAGATTGATTTTGGACATAATCCTTTTTCCATGCCTCAAGGGGGAGAAAATGCCCTTGCCTGCCAAGATCCTCTTACTATTAAAGCTTTTCAATATGATCTTGTTTGCAATGGTTATGAAATTGCATCAGGTGGAATTCGTAATCACTTACCAGAAATGATGCTTAAAGTTTTTGAACTTGTAGGACTTTCTAAGGAAGTTGTGAAAGATCGTTTCGGTGGTCTTTATCGTGCATTCCATTATGGGGCTCCGCCACATGGTGGCATGGCTGCGGGAATTGACCGCATTATTATGCTGTTACAAGGTGTTAAAAATTTGCGTGAAGTTGCTTTATTCCCTATGAACCAACAGGCGCTTGATCTTTTAATGAGCGCTCCGTCTGATGTTTCTCCTACACAATTACGTGATTTAGGAATCCGCATGGCTCCTACTCACAAAAATAGCTCATAAAGTTGATAATGGATTGGTTTCATCTTTTTCTACGTAGAGTGAAGTTTTGATGCCTTTCAAGAGTCAACGGTGTGTGCGTGTACTGTTTGTGAAATTTAGATAGGCAAAACGCTATTGTGTTGATTCTTTATGAGGCATTTTTATTCCTTGTTTCTATAGTGGCTTTTCCCCTTGTGATAGGTGAGGAAATAATTATAATTGCTTGATCATGAATAAATTAGAAATAAAAGAATTCTATAATATTCGGGAGCCTCATTTTAGTTGAAAAAAATTAATTATCTTTATATGTCAATATATTATTTATTTTTTATTGAAGTTTTTACAACGTTGTAGCAGAGAATTGTGTCTCTTCGTTTTTATGAGAATAATGTGGTTTTCCATTCTATGGACTTACTCTGAAAAGTTTAAATTTCATAAGCTTTGAACATTTTTTGGTTTTTCGTAGAAAAACTGAATGGGGTTGTTATACAATTTATCTTTATAATAAAAGATGATGTTTGAAAGGTGCTTTTGTCATTTCAGAAAAGATGAAATAACTCTTTGTGGGCAGTTAAATTATCGTCGAATTTGACAAAGCTTTCAATAAATTACTTAAGACAAGGGGGGAAGGACATGTATAAATTTTTCAAATTGATATAATTTTCTGTTCATGTTCTAATTGCAGCGTTTGTTTTTATGTAATTGACTTTTAATAAAAAAGTCGACTCATAGAAGATTTCATTAAATAAATCCTATAAAATAATTTCTTATTATTGTGGGAATTGTTGTTTTAATACTATGTCTGATAAAATGAATTTACCTTTTGATAAAGAACATATTGAACCAATAGAATTACGTTCTGCTTTACAGGAACGTTATTTGGCTTATGCACTTTCTACGATTACACACCGTGCATTGCCTGATGTACGTGATGGATTGAAGCCGGTCCACCGGCGGATTGTTCATGCGATGCGTCTTCTCAAACTAAATCCTGGACAGTCTTATGCGAAATGTGCGCGGATTGTTGGTGATGTCATGGGAAAATTTCATCCTCATGGGGATGCGTCTATTTATGATGCCTTGGTGCGCTTGGCTCAAAGTTTTGCTGTTCGTTATCCGTTGGTTGATGGGCAAGGCAATTTTGGTAATATTGATGGTGATAATGCTGCTGCCATGCGTTATACGGAAGCACGTATGACTGAAGTGGCTGCATTGTTACTTGAAGGAATTAATGAGAATGCTATTGATTTTCGTTTAACCTATAATGAGGAAGATGAAGAGCCTGTTGTTTTACCAGGAGCTTTCCCTAATCTTTTAGCAAATGGTTCTTCTGGTATTGCTGTTGGTATGGCAACATCTATTCCCCCCCATAATGTTGCTGAGCTTTGTGATGCAGCACTCCATTTGATTGCGCATCCCGATGTAAATGATGAGGAATTAAATCAATTTGTTCTTGGTCCTGATTTTCCGACGGGGGGAATTTTAGTTGAACCTAAAAAAAGTATTGAGGAATCCTATCGTGTTGGGCGTGGATTCTTTCGCTTGCGTTCACGTTGGCATCAGGAATCTGGTAGCCGTGGTTCTTATGTGATTGTTGTAACTGAAATTCCCTATCAGATTCAAAAGTCACGTCTTATTGAAAAAACAGCAGAGTTATTGCTTGCACGCCGATTGCCAATGCTTGAGGATATCCAAGATGAATCAGCAGAAGATATCAGAATCGTGCTGGTTCCTAAAAATCGGTCGGTTGATCCGGAGCTCCTTATGGAGTCTCTTTTTAAATTGACTGACTTTGAAGTAAGATTTCCCCTTAATCTGAATGTTTTGTCTTTGGGAAAAATACCCAATGTCCTTTCTTTGCGAGAAAGTTTGCAGCAATGGCTTGAACATCGTCAAGAAGTGCTTATTCGTCGCTCTCATTATCGGCTTGATCAAATTGATAGCCGATTGGAAATTCTTCATGGATATCTTATTGCCTATTTAAATCTCGATGAGGTCATTCAGATTATTCGTGAAGAGGATGAACCGAAAAAGAAGCTGATTAATCGGTTTGAATTAACAGAAAATCAAGCTGAAGCTATTCTTAATATGCGCTTGCGTTCTTTGCGTAAGCTTGAGGAATTTGAAATTCGTAAAGAATTTGAAAGTTTGAAAGCTGAAAAAGAAAAGCTACAGAATTTGTTAGCTTCTCCTATAAAACAGTGGAAAATAATTTCAGAAGAAATCAAAAAAGTTCGAAACACTTTTGGGCCTGAAACACTCTTGGGGAAAAGACGTACTACGTTTGAAGAGGCACCAAGACATGATCTTGATGATATTCAACAAGCAATGATCGAAAAAGAACCGATTACTATTGTTATTTCTGAAAAGGGGTGGATGCGTGCTTTGAAGGGACACTTGAACGATTATAAAGCACTTTCTTTTAAAGAAGGAGACAGTTTAAAGTTAGCCTTTCCAGCATTTACGACCGACAAGATTGTGCTGATCAGTACGGGGGGGAAGTTTTTTGCTATTGGTGCAAATAATTTACCTGGAGGGCGGGGACATGGTGAACCTATTCGTCTCTTAGTTGATATGGATGATGAGCACGATGTTCTCACAGCTTTTGTGCATCACGCCGAGGAAAAATTTCTCTTGGTTTCATCTCACGGTAATGGTTTTATTGTTTCTTCTGCAGAAGTGATCGCCAATACACGAAAAGGAAAGCAAGTGATGAATGTGAAAGCTCCTGATAAGGTAAAGCTTTGTGTTCCGGTAAATGGTGATCATGTTGCTGTAGTCGGTGAAAACCGTAAAATGCTTATTTTTTCTATTGAACAAATACCAGAAATGAATCGCGGTAAAGGTGTTCGTTTACAGCGTTATAAAGAAGGTGGTGTTGTTGATGCCAAGACTTTTAATTTATCAGAAGGCTTAAGTTGGCAAGATACAGCTGAACGAATCTTTAACCGTCAAGCTGATGATCTCATTGAATGGATGGGAATGCGTGCGGGCGTCGGGCGTTTGGTTCCAAGAGGATTTCCAAAATCAGGAAAATTTATCAATTAAATGTATTTTATAAATGGGAAAATTCCCTATGGTTTTATGATTATGTAAGATATTAATTTATAAAGATAATTTATTATTTTTTATATTGAACGAAAGACCTAAAGCGTAAGTTTTTCTCTTATTTCGATCTTGTTCAGGTTAAATCAATCAAAACTGTTTGTTTGCCTATCATGAGATGAGAGACCAGCCCGTCTTCATAAAAACTATTGAAGAAAAGAATAAAAATATTTTTTAATAAACCGTTTCACAGACAAGAGTTGTTGCAACAATAGTATGTTTGTTTTTTTACATTATACCATTTATGGGTGCTGTCGTGAAATGATTTGATATTTCGAGAGCTGTACCTTTAAACAAACAATGTGAATGTTTAACACAAGAATGTTCTATTTGGAGATGTTTTATTTTGTCTGATAGGTTTATTTTCTTATTGTTCAAGAGAGATGTTATTAATCTTTCGTAGTAATATTTATTCGTTAGGATTACTATGATATTGTCTAAAAAGATGACCACGTTCAGCCCATAAGACGAGAAGTATGGCAGTGAGACTCAGAAAGAAAAATCCTGCTGAGTTTGGGATGGTTGTTTCATCAAATTGTTGGGCAATAAAAAAGCTAAGTCCTGCACCGATAGATGTTTGAAGAAAGCCGGATACAGAAGAAGCTGTTCCAGCTATTTCTCCTACAGGTTCAAGAGCGAGTGTATTGAAATTGGCCATAATACCACCGCAGGTAAACATTAATATACAATATAACGTCATATAAAAAGGAAAAGGGATAACACCACCTGCTAAGATGGACCCAATAAACCAAATGCATGAAGTGGCACAAAAGAGCAAAAGCATAGTATGAGCAATACGCCGCATTCCAAGGCGTCCAACGAGTTGAGAGTTAAAGAATGATGATAGAGCTTGAAATGCAGCACCAACTGCAAAAGCAATAGGGAACCAAAGTCCTAGATTATAGATCCCTTCATATGTTTGTTGTGATGTATTAACGGCGGTAAAGATACAGCCTAAAATAATGGAAGTTGCAAGTGTATAGCAAAGTGTTGTACGATTGGTTGTTACAATCCATAAGTTGTGTTTAACTGAAGAAAAGGAAAGAGAGCGTTGCGCATAAAGAGTTTCAGGCAAGCGCAGTTGAATCCAAATCATCAGTCCTAAACCAATCATTGCCATGAAAATAAAAATATATTGCCAATGTCCAAGCAGTAAAATGATCTGTCCTGTTGCGGGACCAACCATTGGTGCAACAAGAAAAACCATCATAACAATAGACATAACTTCTGCCATTTTTCGACCACTGTAAAGATCACGTACGACGGAAACTGTAAGAACTCGCATAGCAGCCCCTCCAATTCCTTGCAAGATACGTAAAATAAGTAAGAGAGAAAAATCAGTTACAAAGGCACAGCCAATCGCCGTAAATGAATAAAAAGCAAGCCCGAGAAGAATAAGTTTACGTCGTCCATACCTATCGCTTATTGGACCGAAAAATATTTGAGCAATACCATAGCTAATAAGATAACTCGAAATGATATAATGTTGATCATTTTCATTGAGAACATTTAAGCCGTCTAAAATATCGGGCATAGCTGGCAGCATAATATCAACAGCTATAGCGTTAATAGCCATGAGCGAAGCAATAAGAATAACAAATTCTTTATAGCCAATTTTGTTTCTAATCGCATCTCTATGCGTTTGTTCATCGACTGAATATGACATATGGCATCCTTGAAATAAAAATTTCGTCTGAAAACAGCTCTTTTTAAGAGTCTGAATAAAATGAAAGATACCTATGATTGATTACATGGAATATTTTTTTCTTTCAAAAGTTCCTGTAACTCATTGTTTTGAAACATCTCTTTAACAATATCACAGCCTCCGATAAATTCACCTTTGATATAAAGCTGTGGAATTGTTGGCCAATTTGAGTAATCTTTAATCCCTTGACGCAATTCGTTAGAAGTTAAGATATTAATCCCTTTATAATTCAATCCTAAATAATCAAGAATTTGAACAACTTGTCCTGAAAACCCGCATTGCGGAGCGTCAGGTGTTCCTTTCATGAATAAAATGACGTCGTTTGTTTTAATTTCGTTGTCAATAAAATCATGAACAGTGGTCATTTTTATCCCTCGATATTTCAGATTTTTATCAGTGTGTAATTTATATTCATACTGCTTTTAATCGTATTAAATGTGTGAATGCAAGAAGAAATTTTAGATTATTTTGGGACATTTGTTTGCAACATTAAGGCGTGAAGGTCATTTCCCATATTGCCTTTAAGGGCATCATAGACCATTTTATGTTGTTGAACACGGGTTTTACCACGAAAACTTTCAGAAATAACTTCTGCAGCATAATGTTCCCCATCTCCAGCAAGATCACGAATTCTTACAGTAGCATCAGGAATGCCTTCACGAATAAGCGTTTCAATTGCATGGGCACTCATTGCCATCATTATTCTCCTATGTTGTTCATTTTTTATAAAGGCTGTTTAAGAGAAAAAACAATTTTTACTCTTCACCCATAAATTGTGGAAACCAGTTTTCATAGGCTTTTGTGAGTTTGTCTACTGAAAGTGTTAATATCCCATCTATATCAAGTGCATCACCTACAACTTGACCTAGCTCTGTTAAAGAAACTGCACTTATTTGTGCGAGCTCTTTAAGACTATTAAGAGAGTGAGGTTTGACGGCTAAAAGATAACGTCCTTGGTCTTCTCCAAAAAGTTCTGCATGATGGGGTGATTTATTGCTTAATTTTACTTTGATTCCTTTACCTGCTTTAATGACCATTTCAGCAAGTGCTATCGCTAATCCTCCGTCAGAAAGGTCATGGGCGGCGTGAATAAAACCACGATGTATGACATCTCGAACAAATTGACCATGCTTTTTTTCAAGTTGTAAATCTACAGGGGGGGGGGGGCCTGCATCAATATTTAAAATGTTACGTGCATAGATTGATTGTCCTAAATGGGAGCCGCAATTTCCTACTAAAACAAGAATATCTCCATTTTGCATACCACTTATTGTTACCATTTTAGACCAATCATTAAGAAGGCCTACCCCAGCAATTGTGGGGGTTGGAAGAATGGCTTCCCCATTTGTTTCGTTGTAAAGAGAAACATTGCCTGAAACGATAGGAAAATCAAGGATTCTACAAGCTTCTCCTATACCTTTAATAGCAAAAACCAGCTGTCCCATAATTTCAGGTTTTTCAGGGTTACCAAAATTGAGATTATCTGTAGCAGCCAGTGGTGTTGCACCTGTCGTACTAATGTTTCGCCAGCATTCTACGACAGCTTGTTTCCCCCCTTCATAAGGGTCTGCTTCACAATAGCGAGGTGTTACATCAGAAGAAAAAGCAAGAGCACGTTTGCTGTTGTTTCCTACACGGATAACGCCTGCATCACCTCCTGGACAAACAAGGCTATTTCCTTGGATAAGGGTATCATATTGTTCATAAACCCATCGCCGAGAACTTTGATCAGCAGAATTCAATAAGCTCAGAAGCGCATCACCAAGATTTTCAACTTTTTTGACGTCTTCTGCTTTCAAGGGTGTTTTTTTTGCCGGCTCACTCCAAGGACGATCATAAACAGGCGCTTCATCACCAAGCTCTTTGATGGGAAGATTGACAACTTCTTCCCCTTGATGAAATACACGAAAACGTAAATCATCGGTTGTTTTTCCAATGATAGAAAAATGTAGTCCCCACTTATGAAAAATTGCTTCTGCTTGCTTTTCTAGTTCTGGTTTAAGGACCATGAGCATACGCTCTTGACTTTCAGAAAGCATCATTTCATAGGCTGTCATGTTTTCTTCTCGAACAGGAACTGTATCAAGATTAAGCTGTATCCCCAGATTTCCTTTTGCTCCCATTTCAACGGCAGAAGAGGTGAGTCCTGCTGCCCCCATATCTTGAATAGCAACCACGGCTCCAAGTTCCATGAGCTCTAAACATGCTTCAAGGAGACATTTTTCTGTAAAAGGATCACCGACTTGAACAGTTGGGCGTTTTTCACTGATTGAATCATCAAATTCAGCAGAGGCCATTGTTGCTCCACCGACACCATCACGTCCTGTTTTTGCACCAAGATAAACAACAGGGAGTCCAATACCTTGCGCTTTAGAATAAAAAAGGGCGTTTGTCTTTGCAATACCGGCGACAAAAGCGTTAACAAGGATATTGCCATTATAACGCTCATCAAAATTTACTTCTCCACCAACCGTTGGAACGCCAAAAGAATTGCTGTAACCACCTATTCCAGAAACAACACCAGAAACAAGATGGCGTGTTCGTGGATGATCAGGAGCACCAAATCGCAATGCATTCATAGCAGCAACAGGACGGGCTCCCATTGTAAATACATCACGTAAAATACCACCAACACCTGTCGCTGCACCTTGATAAGGTTCAATATAAGAAGGGTGGTTATGGCTTTCCATTTTGAAAACAACACATTGTCCTTCGCCAATATCGACAACACCAGCATTTTCACCAGGTCCTTGGATGACACATTTTCCTTCTGTTGGAAGAGTTTTTAGCCATTTTTTAGATGATTTATAGGAACAATGTTCGTTCCACATTGCAGAAAAAATTCCTAGTTCAGTAAATGTTGGTTCTCTACCAATTAACGTTAGGATACGTTGATATTCATCTTCTTTTAGCCCGTGTTGTGCAATGAGTTCTGATGTAATAGTGATGTTATTGCAAGGCTTCATGAGTATTTATCCGTCAAATTAATCGAAATTTAGTATTTTTATTTTTTTAACCTAGCAGCTTATATTATAAACAATAATGTTGTTTAATAATAAAAATATTTATAGACAGTAAGCTGAAGATTTTGTCCGTTTGTTTGGTGGGATTTAAGACTAAAAATGGTCTTAAATAATTATGTGTTTAGAAAATAATATCCATTGTTGTTTGTGAAGAGCTTTGTTGATAGATTTACGATGCGAGAAATGGTATAAATCCTTGTTTTTTTAAATTATGGAGCGCGAGTATTTTTGCAGCATTATCCATTTACTAACTCTAAAGCACTTTGAAAAAGTAAACGACCGTCAGTACCTCCGTGGGCGGGTTCAATAAAGTTTTCAGGATGGGGCATCATACCAAGAATATTACCAGCTTTATTAACAATACCAGCAATATCTTTCATTGAGCCGTTCGGGTTTGTATTTTCTGCATAGCGAAAAACAATTTGTTCATTGTCTTCCATTTGTTTCAATGTTTCACTATCAACAAAATAATTTCCGTCATGATGGGCAACAGGACAACGAATAATTTGTCCTTTAGAATAATATCGAGAAAATTTTGTCTTGGCGTTGACGACTTCAAGCTTGATTTCACGACAAACAAATTTTAAAGAAGCGTTACGCATTAAAGTACCGGGTAATAATCCTGCTTCCAACAAAATTTGAAATCCATTACAGATACCTATAATTGTCGTACCTTCTTGTGCTTTTTCACGAATGGCTTTTAAGACGGGAGTTCGCGCTCCAATCGCACCACATCTTAAGTAGTCGCCATAGGAAAAACCACCAGGAATAATAATAACATCTACATCTGGAATTGTTGTTTCTGTTTGCCAAATTTTTAGTGGCTCAACTCCCGTTATATGATGTAATGCTGCAACCATATCTCGATCACGATTTAATCCAGGAAGTTGAATGATGGCAGTTTTCATGAGCATTTCACTTACAGAAGTTCGATTGTATAATTTTCAATGACAGTATTTGCGAGTAACTCTTCACACATTTGTTCAAGTTTTTTCTTTGCAGTTTCAGAAGGTAGTTCATCAAGAACAATATCAAAAACCTTTCCTTGACGAATAGATTGAATGCCTTCGAAAGCCAAACTTTTTAAAGCACCGACAATTGCTTCTCCTTGTGGATCAAGAACGCTTTCTCTTAAAGTAACCGTAATGCGTGCTTTCATTTTTTGCTTCCTGCTTGTTAAAAGAACCTCTCCTTTGAAGAGGGGTGTTTGTATAAGGTGATGTTTTTTACCTTGTTTTTACTTTACGAGAACGGGACCACTTGGTCGTGTTGGTTCGTTTTCATTCATAATACCAAGACGTTTGGCAACTTCTTGATAGGCATTAATAAGCCCTCCCATATCACGACGAAAACGGTCTTTATCCATTTTTTCTTGTGTGTGCATATCCCATAGTCGTGCAGAATCAGGAGAGATTTCATCAGCAAGAACAATGCGCATTGTTTCATCTTCCCACAGGCGACCAAATTCCATTTTAAAATCAATTAATTGGATGTTAACACCGGCAAAAAGCCCAGAAAGAAAATCATTAATACGAATTGAAAGTTGCATCATATCTTCTATCTCTTGTGGGACAGCCCACCCAAAAGCTGTGATATGTTCTTCCGTTACCATAGGATCATCGAGAGAATCATTTTTATAGTAGAATTCAATGATGGATTGCGGAAGCGGGGTTCCTTCTTCCAGTCCTAAACGTTTAGCAAGAGAGCCGGCAGCAACATTGCGAACAACAACTTCCAACGGAATGATTTCCACCGCTTTAATAAGCTGTTCGCGCATGTTTATACGTTTGATAAAATGTGTTGGGATGCCCAAACGTCCAAGATGGCTAAAAATATGTTCCGAAATTCGGTTGTTTAAAACCCCCTTTCCGTCGATAATTTCATGTTTTTTTGCATTAAAGGCAGTTGCATCATCTTTAAAAAATTGAATGTAAGTCCCTGGTTCAGGTCCTTCATATAAAATTTTAGCCTTGCCTTCATAAATACGGTGGCGACGATTCATCATGATTCTCTATTTATCTTGAGAGGTTTTTAATAACATTGATAAATGATACTATCCTAATTGATAGAATTTCTCAATGATATTGCTATGATACTTTTATAATTTTTATCATTACACGTTTACCCAAAGGTGAAGATACATAAGCGATGAGAAAGAAGATCACCTCTTTTGGATCAAATTTTTGCAAGAAAGTGAGAGAGGACCATAAGCCCTTCAGGCCAAGGTCCGTGTCCGGATTCTGCGTTAATATGGCCAGAATACCCAGCATCAACAAAGAGTGATCCCCAATCATTGGCAATTTTTTCTGCTACTGAAAATTGACAAAACTCATCGTTGCGACTGGCTATGACAATAGAAGGAAAAGGAAGCTTTTGGCGATGATAGGGGCCAAATGTCATTAAATGTTTGGGACGTATTTTTTCATTGGCGACATCTGGAGGTGCAACAAAGAAAGCGCCACAAATTTTTTCTGTATTTTGTACAGTTGCATGAATAACACTGGGAACTCCTAATGAATGAGCAATAAGCATAACAGGCCTTTGAGCTTTTGCGATGGCGGTTTTAACTTTGTTAACCCACTCTTCACAAACAGGCTTTGACCAATGGAGTTGTTCAATGCGGCTGGCTGTCGACAATTTTTTTTCCCAGCGTGTTTGCCAATGATCTGGACCAGATCCTTTGTAGCCAGGAACAATAAGAATATCGAGTTGATTTGCTTTCATGAATTGTTTTCTTTGTTACAACAGATTTTTGATCATAGGTTGAATGGATTTTGGTTTTCTATGTCGCTTTATTGTTCTTCAAAAACACGTTTAAAAATCGTATTGATATGTTTGGTGTGGTAAGAAAGATCAAATTTTTCGCGAAGTTCTTCTTCACTTAAAGCTTTGGTAACATCTTTGTCGTTGAGGAGTTCTTCTAAAAAATCTTTTCCTTGTTCCCAAACTTTCATCGCATTTCGTTGTACAATCCGATAAGAATCTTCACGACTAATCCCTGCTTGTGTGAGTGCTAAAAGAACCCGTTGTGAGTGAACAAGACCGCGGAATTTATTGAGATTTTTTTGCATATTTTCTGGATAGACAATGAGATTTTCAATGACAGATGTGAGGCGAGAAAGAGCAAAATCAAGTGTAATCGTCGCATCTGGAGCAATATAACGCTCAACAGATGAATGGGAAATATCACGTTCATGCCAAAGAGCTACATTTTCCATGGCTGGGAGTGCAAATGCACGTACCATACGGGCTAATCCAGTTAAATTTTCTGTTAAAACTGGATTACGTTTATGAGGCATTGCCGATGAACCTTTTTGCCCAGGTGAGAAATGTTCCTCTGCTTCAAGAACTTCTGTTCGTTGTAAGTGGCGTATTTCTATTGCTAGCCTTTCAATAGAGGAAGCAATAACACCAAGTGTTGCAAAAAACATAGCATGACGATCTCTTGGTATTACTTGGGTGGAAACCGGTTCAGTACGCATCTTCAAGGCTTTTGCTACATGTTCTTCAACGCGTGGATCGATATTAGCAAAAGTTCCTACAGCTCCTGAAATCGCGCAAGTAGAAATTTCTTCTCGTGCAGCAAGAAGACGTTTGCGACAACGGGAAAATTCAGCGTATGCAAGAGCAAACTTGATTCCAAATGTTGTCGGTTCAGCATGAATGCCATGACTCCGCCCAATGGTGATTGTCTCTTTATGCTCAAAAGCACGTCTTTTTAATGCTTCAAGAAGTTGATCTATATCCTCTAGCAAAATATCACTCGCACGCATCAATTGAATGTTCAGCGTTGTATCGAGAACATCAGATGATGTCATGCCTTGGTGGATAAAACGTGCCTCTGGTCCAATGAATTCAGCTAGGTGGGTTAGAAATGCGATAACATCATGTTTGGTAATTGCTTCAATTTCATCAATGCGATTGACATCAAATTTAGCTGCTGCCCCTTTTTCCCAAATGACTTTGGCGGCTTCTTTCGGAATAATCCCTAAGTGAGCAAGGGCATCACAGGCATGGGCTTCAATTTCAAACCAAATACGATATTTTGTTTCGGGAGACCAAATTGTTACCATTGCAGGGCGGGAATAACGTGCGATCATCATTTTTTTCCTTGTTGTGAGAGGATTGCGGCTTGGCGCAATGCACTAATACGTGTTTTGTAAAGCTCTTTATTTCCATCTTTATAAATTGCAGAGCCTGCGACAAATACATTTGCACCAGCTTTTGCAGCTATCCCAATTGTATCAACGGTGATACCACCATCAACTTCAAGATCAATAGGGCGGTTTGCAATCATGTTTTTAACGCGCTTAATTTTATTTTTTATTTCTGGAATAAAACTTTGTCCACCAAAACCGGGATTGACCGTCATGATGAGAATGAGATCTAATTGATCAAGCAAATATTCAAGTACATGTTCAGGGGTGCTTGGATTGAGTGCGATTCCTGCTTTTTTCCCCATTTTTTTGATTGTTTGTAATGAACGATGAAGATGTGGACCTGCTTCAGCATGAATAGTTATAATATCTGAACCTGCTTTTGCAAAAGCTTCTAAATAAGGGTCTACTGGTGCGATCATCAGGTGGACATCAAATATTGCTTTTGTTAATGGGCGTAGAGCTTTGACGATTTCAGGACCAAAGGTGATGTTAGGAACAAAGTGCCCATCCATAATATCAAGATGAAGCCAATCTGCACCAGCATCAACAACATCTAACATTTCTTGTCCAAGTTTAGAAAAATCAGAAGCCAAGAGAGAAGGCGAAATGAGATGAAAATGAGGCATTAAAATCTCCTTAGATTGGCAGTTTTTATCATATCGCTGTGTATACACAAATATTTTTTGTGTTATGACGGAAAAGAAAAAATATGTATTATAGGTCTTTTTATGGAAAGATTGCTTGAAATTTTAAAGCTTTATAAGTGAAAGATATGTCGAATCATAAAACATATTTGATGCCTGAACTTCAACATAAACATACTATTGCGGTTTCTTCTCAAGAATATCGAGATGCCATGAGTCTTTTTGCAGGAGCTGTGCATATTGTGACAACAAATGGTATTAAGGGAAGACGTGGGGTGACTGTTTCGGCGTGTTGTTCTTTATCTGATGATCCTCCAACCCTTCTTGTTTGTCTCATGCGCCATAATTTAAAGAATCAGGTGTTTATGGAGAATGGAAATTTTTGTGTTAATAGCTTGGCAGGAAAACATCGCTCATTAGCGGATGTTTTTTCGAGGCGTTGCAATTCTACACAAAATGAGCGTTTTGATGTTGCTCAATGGGGAGCTTTGCAAACGGGGGCGCCTAGTCTTTCAGACGCTCTAGCGTCGTTTGATTGTCGTTTGATTTGTTGGCACGAACACGCAACCCATTGTGTTTTGATTGGTGAGGTTGTTGCAATCAACTGTAATAAAGAAAAAGATGCTTTGATGTATTTGAAACGTGAATATCACACTTTGCCTTTATAAAGATTTTATTTTTTTGCATTGATGAAATGATTTATTGTTGCTTCATTTAGATTTTAAACAATGTAGAGAGTAGGGGAGGGATGGCTCTGATATCTGATATTAGATTTCCTTCTTTTTAAAGTTTTTCAATAAGCGAAAAAAATGATTCTGGATGAGATTTGATCAAGAATTCAATCTACATAAAAAAGCGATCAAACCTAAACAGTGCATTTAGATATATTCGTCGATTGTTATGAAAAAACATTTTACTCTTGTGTTGATGGGTATTGCACAATATATAGACCGCACATAGCATATGTGGAGGTTTTTTATTGCATGAGCGAAGAGATTGATGGTCAATATCGCCCTAGTGAAGATGAGCCTTTTATGAATGAGCGGCAAAAGGCGTATTTTCGTGCTAAATTGGTTTCTTGGAAGAATGATATATTAAAAGAAGCTCGTGAGACTTTGGAAAATTTGCAGGAAGAGAATGTTGGTCAGCCCGATTTGACTGATCGGGCTTCTTGTGAAACTGATCGTACAATCGAATTACGTGCTCGTGATCGTCAGAGGAAACTTATTTCAAAAATAGATGCTGCTTTAGAGCGCATTGATAATGGAACATACGGTTTTTGTGAAGAAACCGGCGAACCCATTAGTATCAAGCGTCTTGAGGCTCGGCCGATAGCCGTTTTGTCATTGGAAGCGCAAGAACGTCACGAACGACGTGAAAGAGTTTATCGCGATGATTAAGGTTATTGAGATGATAAACAAACGAAATTCGTGGTGATGAAATTGTATATTTTTATTTTTGAGGGGTAGGAATGAATAAAGATGGTTCTTGCCGCCCCTCAATTTCGGCGGTGATGGCTGAATCTTTTACCGCTTGATTCGTAAAAGGAGAGGGACTTTTATCCGATACATCGTTTCTTTCTGGAGGGGCGGAATTTAGATGTGTGTGTGTTTCTCTTTTTTGTATTTTTGATGTACCAGTAATATCGGATTCTACAACCACATCTGTTAATCCGCCAATAAGGAGCAAATGTTCTTTATTATCGCAACGGACTAAAACAAGGCGGCGTGCTCGATCTATAGAAATTACTTCACATAATGCTAATCGTGATAGACTTTTTTTTCTATTAATGCTGTATCTTCCTGTACTTAAGCGACGTAAAAACACGATAATTACGGTAATAGCTGCGATTGTTATTATAAAAAGCAAAAAGCTTATCGTTATGTTTGCAGCAGATACACCTATCTGCTCTGATAACCAGATATACATAGATTTTCTCCCATTTTGGATGGAAATATTATTTTTTATTGAGATAAATTTATAAACATACCCTCAAAAGGTTCACTTATAATGTAAGAAATAAACTTTTGAATATTAAGCGAGCTTATCTTAGATAATATCATAGTATATACTTTATAACAACATAACAACGAATATAAAGGAAGTTTTGTGACATAAGAAATAGCTATAAGCTAAGGCAAAGAGAGATGGATAAAGATTTTGAGAATAATGAAAGATCAGCGTCTTCGTTTCATCGGAGAGTTGTGATTTTTGGTGTTGTTTTTGTATTAGGTTTTCTTTTCATTGTGGGTATTTTAGGTTTTTTTTATCCACAAAACTATTTGCAACAGGCGATATCAATATCTTTTTTGATTCTAGCAATGATCGGTGTTGCAACACTCGTTTTGTGTGGAATGGGAATTTTAAGATATCATGTGTGGTCGCATGAAGATTTTGATTTTAGCATCTTTAATAGGAGCGATGATGCAATTGTAATCTCTGATCTTTCTGGTTTTGTTTATTATTCTAATCAAAACTATCGAAAAATTCTGACCTATAAGCCTGAAGTGTCTTGTTATAGGGTTATTGCGGATCTTCCAGGAGCTGGTGCACTCTCGTACCACTTAAAGGTTGCAGCCTGTAATAATCTTGCAGCGCAAGAGGAATTGAGAGTAGAACAACCAATTTTTACCGATTCTACACCAAAAAAATCTGTTTGGTATAATATTTCCGTTCAACCTATCACAAAACAGAAAAAAAAGCTTTTATTTTGGCGTATTACTGATATTTCGCACTTACAACAAACGCGAGAAGTTTTTTTCTCGAACCTTCAAGAGGCTATCAATCACTTGGATCAAGCTTCTATTGGTTTTGTATCCGTTAATAGACAAGGAACTATTCTTTATGCCAATGCGACTTTTGCCGAATGGTTTTCAATTGATTTAGCGAATTTCTCAATTGGTCAATATAATTTTGATTCGTTATTTGATAGCGTTGGCGCTAAGAGCTCATGGAGTGATATCTGTTTACAAACCAACAGATATCAAAGTTCAGGTTACTTTTTACCTTATAGGTTTTCGTTATGTTTAAATTCACACACGACTTGTGAGAAAATATTCCATTGTCTTATATCTGTTTCTTCTCTCTTAGAAGAGGAAGCCATTTATCGTGTTGTGATCATTCCACAACAAATACAAAAAGAAGAGGATGATCAATTAAAATTACCCAGCATATTAGGAGAATATTTTGATGCAAGTCCTTTTGCAATAGCCGTGGTGGATCATGCAGGGCAATTGGTTCATATGAATAATGCTTTTTCATCACTCACGGGATGCATGGATAAAACGATCAATTTTTATGATGTTATTTCTCGTCGTGATTGTGTGCAGTTAGAGCGTGCCTTTCAGAAAATTGCGACAAATAAAAATTATTTTGTTTCTCTAGAAACTGTTTTAGAAAAAAATGAAGAACGCCATTTACGTCTCCATGTTATGTCTGTACCACCATATCATGGTGATGCATTGCAAGATTTGGTCATTCTCTCTGTCATTGAAACAACAGAACAAAAAACGCTTGAAGATAAAATGATGCAAAGTCAGAAGATGCAAGCTGTTGGACAATTGGCAGGCGGTATTGCTCATGATTTTAATAATGTTTTAACAGCAATTTTAATGTCATGTGATCTTCTTTTAAATACCCATCGTAGTTCTGATCCTGCTCATGCTGATCTTATCAATATTAAAAATAATGCTAATCGTGCAGCGGCTCTTGTACAACAATTATTAGCTTTTTCTAGAAAGCAAACACTTCGACCTGAAGAAGTTGATTTTACAGAGTTTTTATCAGACATTCGCAATCTTATTTTACCACTTTTGGGGAATAATATTCAGTTAAAAATTATCCATGGAAGAGATTTGTGGAGCGTTGAAGTTGATCAAGCATCTTTTCAGCGTGTTATTATGAATTTGGTTATTAATGCGCGTGATGCCATGTTAGATGGAGGTATTGTTACGATTGCGACAAATAATATTACAAAGCAACAAAGTGCTGAATTTAATCATCTTGGATTAGCAATTGGTGAGTATGTGCAATTGACTATCTCAGATACAGGGGCTGGTATATCTGCTGCTATACAAGAAAAAATGTTTGAGCCATTTTTTACAACAAAAGAAGTTGGAAAAGGAACAGGACTTGGTTTATCAATGGTTTATGGAATTATCAAGCAGAGCGGTGGGTATATTTATTGTGAAAGTAAAGAAGGTGAAGGAGCAACATTTCATATTTTTCTTCCCCGTTATATCCCCAATATAAAAGGAGAAATTTCTCAAAAGATTGAAAAAGATGAAGAGAAAGATAAAAATATAGACTTAACAGGATCTGCGACTGTTTTATTAGTTGAAGATGAAGATGCGGTCAGAATGGGGGGGGTAAGAGCTCTTCAAATGAGAGGATATACGGTTTTAGAGGCAGCAAGTGGGGTGGAAGCACTCTCTATTCTTGAGGAACAAAAAGGAGAAGTTGATATTATTGTTTCCGATGTGGTGATGCCAGAAATGGATGGGCCAACTTTATTGAAGGAAGTCCGTAAAAACTATCCTGATATCAAATTTCTTTTCGTTTCTGGATATGCAAAAGATGCCTTTGCTAAAAATCTTCCACAAGATGCTGTTTTTGGTTTTTTATCTAAGCCTTTTACACTCAAACAGTTAGCTGTAACAGTTAAAGAAACACTTTCGTCATAAACAAAAATTTATGCAATAGAAAATTGCGTATTTTAAGATTTTTTAGGCGAAATACGAGAGTATTTTGATAAATAGAGCTTATGATAATGTCATAGAATTGAATAAAGAAGAAAAATTTTAAAAATGAACTAAAATTCAAAAAATTACATATTTTGTGCAAAAATTTATGAAGAGATGGACTCTATTATGTCAATATTTCATAGAGATTTTCAATTGTAGATACTGAGCAAAAACTATGTGTAAAGCATTGAAATATGCTGATTAATAGATTGTTGATACACTCAAAAAGATAAAAGCTGTTGTTGCGTATCGACCATTTTGCTCTTCCCTTCAATAAATGCTTTTAAGGCTTCGGGATAGAGTTTATGCTCTGCTTTAAGAACTCTTTGTGCTAAGCACTCAGCAGTATCATGGGGATAGACTGGAACGGCTGCTTGGGCAAGGATTTTTCCTGCATCCATGTCTTCTGTAACAAGGTGAACAGTGCAACCCGTGATTTTTACACCTGCTTGTAAAGCTTTTTCATGTGTGTTTAAGCCTTTAAATGAAGGCAAAAGAGAAGGATGAATATTTAGAATTCGTCCTTCATAAAGTTTTACAAAACGTGGTGAGATAAGGCGCATATACCCTGCAAAGCAGAGAAAATCCGGTTTATATTGATTTAAAATTGTAAAAATATTTTCTTCATGCTCTTCTTTTGTTTTGTAAATTTTACGATCAACAATATGAATAGGTAAGTTATGGTTTTGCGCTTTTTCAATACCGTTGGCACGCGGATTATCGCAAATAACCGCGACGATTTCAGCAGGATATGCCGTTTGTTGGCTAGCTTGAGCAAGGGCGACCATATTGGATCCATTACCAGAAATGAAAACGACGATTTGTTTTTTCATAAATGCAGTACCCCTTTATAAAGTATTCCTTTATTTTGATCTTGGCATTTTGTTAAAATGCCAAGGGGAGTTACAGTCTCTCCTTTTCTTTCAAGAGCTTGTGTAATTGTTTCAGCTGCATGCTGTGCTACGATAATGATCATGCCAATACCACAATTAAATGTTCTTAACATTTCTGTTTCTTCTATTTTACCTTGTTTGGCAATCCATGAAAATACTGCTGGAACATTGATGCTAGAAAGATTAATTTCAGCGCAGAGAGAGGATGGAAGGACACGTGGAATATTTTCAGGAAAACCTCCACCCGTAATATGAGCAAGAGCTTTAATCCCTTCATATTTTCGCATGATGGGAAGAAGCGATTTTACATAAATGCGTGTTGGTGTAAGAAGTGCTATACCAAGGCTGCTTTCGGGGGAAAAAGGGGCAGGGTCATTCCATTTGAGATAATTTTGCTGGATGATTCGTCGAACAAGCGAAAAGCCATTGGAATGAATTCCAGAGGCGCTTAGACCTAATATAATATCACCTTCTGTCAAATCTTTTGAAGGGAGTAGCTTGCTACGTTCGCATGCTCCAACAGCAAAACCAGCTAGATCATAATCTCCCTCTGCATACATTCCTGGCATTTCTGCAGTTTCTCCTCCAATAAGGGCAGCACCGGCTTGTTTACATCCTTCTGCAATACCGGAAACAATCGCAGTTCCTTGTTCAGGGTCAAGCTTTCCAGTTGCAAAATAATCCAGAAAAAAGAGAGGTTCAGCCCCTTGTACGAGTAAATCATTGACACACATAGCTACAAGATCAATACCTACAGTGTTATGGTGACCTACTTCAATGGCAATTTTTAATTTTGTTCCCACACCATCATTGGCTGCTACTAGGATAGGATCCGTAAAGCCTGCTGCTTTTAAATCAAAAAGTCCACCAAAACCGCCAATTTCTGCATCTGTTCCGGCTCGTTTTGTTGCGCGTATAAAGGGTTTAATTTTTTCTACCATGGCATTACCCATATCGATGTTTACACCGGCTTTTGCGTAGGTAAGACCAGCTTTGGATTTATCCCCAGCCTTGGATTTATTATTTGTAAGATCTTGATTGCTCATTGGAGCCTTCCTTTAATGGAAAATCAGGTTTTGATATTATGCAATGCCATGATAGAGTTCTCTCTGCAAGAGATATTGATAAGAAAATAAGCAACTTTTCTTGTACCTTATTTTGAAGTTGTTTATAATTTTTTGTGAAGAATTTTTTAGGATATTTTATGAGCAAGATATCAGATAATCACGGACAGTCCTCTTGGCAGCTTATGAGAAAGAAAGTGAGTGAGAATACATCTCGTGATCGTTATAAGACTTATGTGCCAGCGTATACTCAATTACCTTTGCCGAATAATATGAAAAGACAAATCTTTTTTTGGCTTGGTACGCTGATTTTTTTCATTCTTTTTATGTTTGTTTTTGGATCAATTTTGCTTCCTTTTGTGGCAGGGATTGTGTTGGCTTATTTTCTCAATCCCATTGTTCAATTACTTGAAAAATTTGGTATTCGTCGTGTGTTTGGGACTGTCCTTATCACCCTATTTATTGTTATTACCTTTGTTGCTGCTTTAATTATTTTGATTCCTGTTATTAGTTGGCAAATACAGCAATTTATGAGTGATGGTTTACCTGTTTACATTAATCGTATTCAAACCTTTTTTGTTGAGCATGATTTTGATTGGTTAAGGCGCTATTTTGGAAGTGATCCAAATGAATTACGGAATAATATTAAAGGATTTTTGGGAGAAGGTTCGGATTTTATTACGTCTCTTTTGAATTCACTTTTAAAGTCAGGAAAATCAATCGTTAATATCGTTAGCCTATTTGTTGTGGCACCTGTGGTGGCATTTTATATGTTATTAGATTGGCCACGTATGGTAACAGCAATCGATTCGTTAATACCGCGTGATCATCTTGAAACTGTTCGTAGTATTTTTCATGAAATGGATAGAGCTATTGCAGGCTTTGTTCGTGGACAAGGAACAGTTTGTCTCATATTGGGAGGCTATTATGCTATTGGTTTAACGATTGCAGGACTCAATTTTAGTCTTTTGATTGGTATGTTTATTGGTCTTATTAGCTTTGTTCCTTATATCGGCACAATGAGTGGCTTGGTCCTTTCTGTTGGTATTGCATGGGTCCAGTTTTATCCCAATAATTGGGGGGGAATCATCGTTGTGATGGCACTTTTTTTAATTGGTCAATTTATTGAAGGTTATATTCTTCAACCCAAGCTTGTAGGTTCATCAGTGGGATTACATCCCGTATGGTTGATGTTTTCACTTTTTGCTTTTTCTTCACTCTTTGGTTTTACTGGTATGCTTGTTGCTGTTCCTGCGGCAGCGGCTGTTGGCGTTTTAGTTCGTTTTGCTCTTCATACTTATCTGAGTTCTCAGATGTATTCGCGAAGCGGAAATTCGGAGTCGCTAAAATGAATGGGCGTGAAACGCAATTATCTTTAAATTTTCCTTATGATCCGATTTTTCAATTTGAGGATTTAGTGGTAACGGAAAGCAATCGTATGGCTTTTCAGCTTATTGATCACTGGCCCAATTGGAGCTTACCTATTGCAGTTTTGGTTGGTAAAGAAGGATCTGGAAAAACGCATTTTTCTAATATATGGCTCCAAAAAGCAGATGCTTTCAGGATTCAGCACAATGAACTTGATCAGGCTGTTACTATGGCTTCTTTAGGCAGATCATTTTTAATAGAGGATATTGATACAGGTGAAATCAATGAGACAGAACTTTTTCATTTAATTAACAGTATTAAGCAAGCAAATCTTGATGCACGACAGGCTACTTTATTGATGACGGCACAAACACTTCCTTCCGCTTGGAATTTAATGTTAAATGATCTAAAAAGTCGTCTTAATTCGGTGATGTTCGTTGAAATTAATCAGCCTGATGATGCATTGTTAACAGCTGTTGCATTTAAGCTTTTTTCCGATAGGCAACTTATTGTACATCCAGATACGGTTTATTATCTTGTAAGCCGTTGTGAACGTTCTTTATTTTCATTGAAGCGTGTTGTTGATTCTGTTGATCAGTTGGCATTACAAAGAAAAAGAAAAATAACACGTGCTGTTATTGCTGAAGTTTTAAATAGAAGAAATCCGTAAATACTCCTTATCATGGCTTAATTATTCTGTCCTTCTATTATCGTTTCAATATGTGGAAGACAAGTCATTTAAATTTTCTTCTTTTTGGATATCTATATAAGAGTAAAAAATAGTGTTTTTTACTCTTATCGTGTTTTTATTTTAAATAGCTTTGAGATTTTATTGTATGATGTTGAATTCTTACCATCTTCGCATTTGAAAATTTTTCTAAAAAGAGCGCTTTATTTTATTTATAATAAAACCTTTGTGCTTTGAAAAAATGTTTGTTGTTTATGGGTTTGGATTGTAGAAGATTCTAGAATTTTTAATAAAAGAGTCTTTGGGAAGATAGAAAAAGAGGGGAAAAAAGCTTAATACAGCTGAATTTTTTGGCTTATGTTCTCTTTGGGAAAGTTTTTCTATGATATTTAAGTCATTTTTTCTAAAACTGTATCTGTGGAATGTGTTTTGATACAATGAGAGCTTGCTTAAAACAGGATAAAAATTATGAAATCCTTATAGAGAAATTCGTTATTTTTTAATATAGATTGGATTTTCTTACGGAAGTTATTTTCTACTATTTGTCAATAAATTTGTTATTGAGTAGGGGGAAAAATTAAAAAATGTGCTTTTTTGTAAAGAAATGCAACAAAATTAAAAAAAAGTGTGTTTTTCTCTTGCACTTCTGTTGTGAAAATTTTAGGAAATGTGCATCAAGTAAATGTAAATGGCGGAGCGTAGCGCAGCCTGGTAGCGCACCTGATTTGGGATCAGGGGGTCGTAGGTTCGAATCCTATCGCTCCGACCATATTTGATTGAGTGTGTGAGAATGACCCAATTGGGTACTTGTGGTGAGAAACTATCATCCAAGCGTTGTGTAATCTGAAGGAAAAAGGCATGATCGCACGTATTTATAGTCCTGCTAAGACAGCTATGCAGTCAGGTAAGGGGAATACAGTTTTTTGGATTCTAGAGTATGAGCCAATGAAAGCAAAAATGCTTGAACCTCTTATGGGCTACACGGCAACGTCTGATATGAATAATCAGGTAAAGATTCGATTTAATAGGAAGGAAGAAGCGATTGCTTTTGCACGTAAGAATGCTATCTCTTACCGTGTAGAAAAGAAACATACATCGATTCGACGTGCTATTTCTTATTCTGATAATTTTCGCAGTGATCGGCAGCATTCTTGGACACATTGAATTGAAGATGCTATTTTGAATTGAGAAAATAATCAGTTGGGTCCCGTAGCTCAGCTGGATAGAGCAACGGCCTTCTAAGCCGTGGGTCACAGGTTCGAATCCTGTCGGGATCACCATGTTTAAATGATATTTATAGGCTATAAAAAGTTAGAGAGTTTTCCTTTTATTCTATTAGCTTATTTTTCTGTATAATCCCGAACCTTTTTGATGTTTTTTGGTTTATTTTGCTGCTACACGTTTTCTGTTGACTGTTTTAGTATAAAATGATGCTGTTTTCTCTTTTTTCAGTAAAAATTGCTTTTGATTGCTGAAACTTTAGCATTGCATATTCTTGCCGCGTGTTGCTACTATATCACATGCTTTAGGAAACAGATTACAAAAACTCTTTTTTATGAGCTTCTTTTCATCTTTCTGAAAATGAATATTTTATTTCTTAGATTAGATTTAAGCATTGCTGCTAGTGCTGGTGAAATTGCCAAAAAACATCTATTGTGATTTTTTTATTTTTTATGAATAATATTATTACGTTTTTTAGCATGATCTTTGGTAAGATCGATTTTGATTAGATACAAGGCATGATGGATTCGATTTAGAACAGTTTATGAAACATTGAAGAATAAAAACGATATCTGTTTATGATGAGAATTTACAGATGGCACAAGAGGTGGAAAATATCTTCTTGTCTTGGAAGCTGTGATTCATAACGAATTACTTCTTTATAGTTTTTTCGTATAAAAAGATGTTATATGTGCCGTCCAGATAAGATATTGTTTTTTTCAATGAGAGACACTTGCGGACAATTTGATTTAACATGATTGTCACTGTTTCTCAGGTAGGGTTATAGGTTTCATCAATGTTTAGGTTTTCTTAGTCTTATAGGTTTAAGAATGTATACTGTGTATTTATATGAATGAAGATAGATTGTATCTTAGAGTTAAATTTTTAGATTTCATATTTACATTTTCAAATGTTTTTTCTTATTTCTTTATAGTTTGTACATCATGTTAGAAGTATTTTAATATTGGATAACAATCACATTAAAATGTTATGCAGATGAGCTTTGAAGATCTAAACTCACACGGTTCAAGGTGATCATTATTTCAATAGGAATACAGTGTGAGGAGAATGCCATTTTACAGGCTTTGTTTTAAGAGATATCTCTTAGAGCTCACTTCACGCTGGCGCTCGTGAATGGTACAATGATAAATCCATTGAGCTCCATCATCTTTACACTTATGAAGAAATAAGCTGACATTATCATACACTTTGCCTATTTGTCAGCCTCCGATGTTGCAATAGATCTCAGCACTTGAGGCATTTATCGGCATTTTTGTGCTTTTTTATACAATTTTTACTTAATATTAATTCCTCTTATGACGTGTAAGAGAGACGGTTTTGTTTAATTCAATATAAATAGGTTTGAAATGAGAAAACATTACGATATTCGGATTTCTCATTCAACATGGCAAACAATAAAACATGATTATAAATCAAATGTATTTTTAGAATGAAAAAAATTGCTTTTATCGTGTTTTTTACTCTTTTTAATATTTTATTATAATCTGTAATTGGTAAACTCAAAATACAGCTCTAAGGTTAAGTGTTTTATATCTATCGAAGTGACTGTGGTTATATCTAACTGTTTGGACAACAAGTTGTATACCAATAGACATGAAAGAATTAAGAAAAACAGGGGATAGATCAGGAAACAAACAATATTTTTTAGAACGGAAGCCTATGCTTGTGGAAAGAATTTTAAAATCAAACTTCTAATCTGTTGCAAAATGAGGCTGTTATTACGTTTGTGATACTTTTAGATGGCTTCCCCTAAGAGGCGCTATCAGAACGTAAAAAATATTAGAAACACTCCGTAAAGTATGCCCTTTGTAGAGGCATATTGCAAAATCTTATTTCCGAATCTTTATTTACGCATCCCGTACCTTGGAAGAATACGATAATTCGATAATTTATTTATACTATAAAGTTGAATGGTGGGCGTGACAGGGATTGAACCTGTGACCCCTACGATGTCAACGTAGTGCTCTCCCGCTGAGCTACACGCCCATTCATTGATGTTGCATACACCATATAGAATGCCAAACGTCAATGCCTAATTTCATTTTCTCTTTCAACAGATGCAAATAACTTTAAAAAATACTTTTTAAGCAGCAATAAGGATTTTTTCAACCTCATTGACGAGTTCACGTAAGTGAAATGGCTTAGAGAGAACCTTTGCATCAGGAGGGGTATCACTATTTGAATTGAGTGCTACTGCTGCAAAACCCGTAATGAACATTACTCGTAAATCAGGGTCAATCTCAGTAGCACGTCGTGCGAGTTCGATTCCGTCCATCTCTGGCATCACAATATCAGTCAGGAGAAGGGAAAATGGCTCTTCTTGTAAACGTTCATATGCGCTAATACCATTATCGAAATCGGCGACTTCGTAGCCTGCACGTTCTAGGGCTTTTACGAGAAAGCGACGCATATCGTTATCATCTTCTGCGAGCAGGATTCGTTTCATGATTATGTTCCAATGGCTCCATTTGTCAGAGTTTTGCCGCATCAATTATACAATATAGAGTATTTAGAAAAAAGATGGTAAAATGCTCATAATTGAAATGAATGGCAAAATGGTTAATTCTTACATTCTTATTCAGAATACAGCATATTCGTTGTGAGTTGGTTAAATTCGAAATATATGTGATTTTGAAAAAAGAAGGGGGGCTCTAAAACTTCTAAGATGATTCATTGCTATCTTTTCTTTTAAATTTGCTGATTATTATCAGAATTCCATTAAAAAACTTATGAAAACCATTATTGTAGGGACTTCCTATATCGAGAAATTAAAAGAATATTATGTTAATTTATTGTTTTTAAAAAGTTCTCCTAAGAAATAGAAATTTTATAGTTATTTGTTTTTATAGAGATTTGTAATAAATATTATAAATGCGCTTTATTTCCAGTTTTTTTCCTTAAATAGATGAAAAATATTGTTTTCCTAGATATAATATTAAATTATCACTTAATAACAGATCAAAAATAGTATTTTGATGCTTTATTTATAAATATGTATCATGTTATATTAAGATAGATTTATTATTTTTATTTATATAAATAGTTTTTTATTAAGTTATTTTTTATGATGTAAAATAATATTGTTTAATGTAATGATATACTTTGTATATTAGTTTTTTTATTAGAATGCATGGTGAATATTTAGGTCATGGCTTGTCTGTAGAGGCTAGAAAACGAATCATATGAGTGGTTGGAAAGAAAAATCTATTATATTTAAAAGTTTTTGTAGATCCAATGCTCGTAGAAAAATTCTTTTTTGATGGGGCGGAGCGGAAATTAAGGTTTAGTGCTATTTTACAGATACATTATCGGGAATAAATGCATCGAATGCAGCCCAAAATTGCTTTTTATAATCTTCGTTAACCATAATTGTATCCAGTTTAGCGCCTGTAATAGTAATACTTTCTGTTAGACGTGTGTGTTGGCATAATTGCCGCACTTCAATGTTGTTTGCAATATTGTTTTGATTGGCAAGAATAAAGAGTGTTGGGATTCGTAAATCTCCATGAAGTACATTTCTCTTCATAGAATCAATCGCATTAAATACTGAAGCCATCCATTGGGATGTTGGGGGCTTAATGGAAGGGAGCGGCACTTTATCTATGTATCCCAATTGTATATTTTTTTGTTTTGTCTTGTTTAATTTTTTCCCATCTTTCACTGGTATAAAGCCAAGACCTATATCAGAAAGAAATTGTGTTAATTTATGTTGAAAACTATTCGTTTTATTGCCGAATGGAGCAAAAAGGGGAGAAACACAGAGCAATCTATTAAACTGATGATTAATGAGATCTAATCCGCTAAGTGCTATCAATCCACCTATGCCATAGGCGAGCATAGAATAAGGCGGCGGACAATTAGGATAAACAATACTTTTAAGAAATTTATATAAGTCATTAATATCATTATTTATATCAAAACAATGATGTCGGCTTTGTTTTCTTATCTTGAAGGATGTTTTTTCTTGATCAAAGCAGTCAAATATTGCTGTATGAAAACCGCGTTTAGAAATTTCATTTATTAATAAAAAATATTTTTCTAAAGTATTTGCGTAGCTTTTGAGAATAACAATTGTTCCCTTAGATTTTTCCACCTCAGGATATGTTATAGCAAAACGAATTTCGTGATCTATTGCTATTTTAAGAGTATCATGATGGATATTAAGAAAAGTGGAACCCCAGTCTATGGGATAAAGAGGTGTTTCCAATTGAAATCCTTTACAGTGTATTTGCCGCTTAGTGCTTTGACATTTATGTAATGAAGAAAGAGGATTAAAAAAGGGGTATATTGCTTTTTAGATAGTTTTTATCAATTTAGGTCCCAAAGAGTTGAAATAAAGAAAAACGATTACTAGATAATATAATGCGGTTGCCATGATGGGGCCGCAGGTTCACAAGTAAGTTTGCCATATGGGAACTTTGTGAATTAATTATAAATTATAGTCGCTCTAGAGGAGGGCAATATTATGCGTCAAGTAGATTTTTCACCATTTTATCGTTCCACAGTAGGTTTTGATCATCTTTTTAACTGGTTTGATTCTAGAACACAACCAGACGAAGTTTCTTCTTATCCCCCTTATAATATCGAGCGTTTAACTGAAGATTCTTATAGAATTTCTATGGCGGTTGCTGGTTTTTCTCAAGATGAAATTGATATTGAAACGCATTGTAACCAGCTGATCGTTAAGGGAGACAGAAAGTCTAAAAATGATGATGAAGAGCGAGAATTCCTTTATCGAGGCATTGCTTCGCGTGCTTTTGAACGGCGTTTTCATTTGGCTGATCATGTTAAGGTTATTGGGGCAGAACTTGGAGATGGGCTTCTTCATATTCAGCTTAAAAGGGAAATGCCAGCTGAATTAAAACCCAAAAAGATAACCGTACAGATGTCACCATCCATTACAAAAAATGATAACAGCGACGTTATCGTGTAAAGAAAATTTAGAAAATATGAGATCGGATAATTATAAATTTTTCTGAAAAATAAAAAACGCGAGGCAAAAGGTCTCGCGTTTCGTATGTGTTTTCCTAAGAACGAAGCGCATTTTAATAAAAAAGCTTATCTCGAATTTATGATAAAATATCATTGCACATTATTCTACGTTGAAGAAAAAGTTCATGTGTGTGCAATTGAAATGCATAATGATTCACTTTTTAAGTAAGCTTATTTATAGCATTTTAAAAATGGTCGGAGCGGCGGGATTTGAACCCACGACC
The DNA here is from genome assembly GCF_042196125.1 of Bartonella sp. AP280QHHD. Taxonomy (NCBI): domain Bacteria; kingdom Pseudomonadati; phylum Pseudomonadota; class Alphaproteobacteria; order Hyphomicrobiales; family Bartonellaceae; genus Bartonella; species Bartonella sp. AP280QHHD. The sequence continues at coordinate 61,413 of NZ_JBHIPQ010000013.1, forward strand.
CCTTGACCCCCAGTCAAGTGCGCTACCAAGCTGCGCTACGCTCCGAGTTCGTGTAAAACGATTAAATGACTGTTTCTTTAAAGGCAAGAGAAAAAATAAACAGAATAAAATCTAAAATGCTCTTGCACTTAGAGCTTTTGAAAGTAAAAATTTTGGACATCAATATTTTGTTGTTAATTCAAGATAAATAACGAATTTGTAAAATTCTTTGTGATCATTAAATTTTTAGCTCTATAGTTAATAGATGTATGCATTTAATTACTTTTGAGATTGTGAGGAGGGGGTAAGATTGGTGTAGAGGTATGAATTGGAGCAAATGAGTGCTGAAGGTATATTTTTTTCTTACCTAATCGTTACTTTTCTAAAAAGATAAAGATTTTCAAAAGAAGAGGAGTGAATGTATGGTTTTGAAAAGTTTTCGTTTTTTAGAGTTTTATAGACGAGGTATTTTCATTTTATATGGATAAAAAATTGTAAGTTCTGGATTGTATAATCACAAATCTCATTTTACGGGTATGTATTTTTATCCAAATAAACAAGATCAGAATGCTTTAATTTATGTTTTGTTGTTTTTTTTCTAAAATATCAGATAAAATATTATAGAGGAAAAACTTTCAAAGTGTCTATTGAACTAAGAAAAGAGTAAAGGATGAGCCGTTTTTCGGTAATAAACTTGACGCAAGCAGCAGTGGATCGTGTTAAAGCGATTATGGATGCAAAAGATGCACAGGGTATTCTTGTTGGTATCAAAAAAGGTGGTTGTGCAGGGATGGAGTATACAATTACTCTTGTCAAAGAAAAGGGGATAGATGCGGATGTTGTTGAAGTGAATGGTGCCCGTGTTTTTGTAGCACATGATGCGGTATTATTTTTATTAGGGACGCAGATGGATTATGAAGTGACAACGCTTCAGTCTGGTTTTGTCTTTAAAAACCCTAATCAAGTTTCAGCATGCGGGTGTGGCGAATCGGTGGAACTTCGTCCTGCTACGCAGGATCAATATAAAACAAATTGAGCTGAGCTAAATTATAATTTAGTAATTTTAGAGGGGCTTGTTCTTTTAGGTAGAAGAAATCTACTATTTTTTATCGTTCATTTTTAGCTTGCTTCCAAAGTGCTTCCATTTCATTCAAGGATGCGTCAGTGAGTGTTTTAGATTGAGTGGATAGCTTTTCTTCAATATAGGCGAAACGATTTCGAAATTTTATATTCGTTTTTTTTAATGCTTTTTGTGAATCAATCGCTAAGTGGCGCGCGAGATTAAGAAGTATAAAGTAGAGATCTCCAAACTCTGCTTCTATCTCTGAGTTTTGTTTATTTTTGATGGCTTCTTTGAGCTCTTCCAGTTCTTCTTCTATTTTTTCAAAAACTTTATCACTTTTTTGCCAATCAAAACCTACTTTAGCTGCTGTTTCTTGTAAAGCAAGTGCCTCTTGGTTTGCTGGCTGGATTTGTTTTACTGTTGCGAGTATGCTTATGGAGGAATTGTTGTTTTTTTCTTCGCACATTCTTTTTTGTTCAACCTGTTCTCTTTTTTTTATATATTCCCACTCCTCTTTTATAAATCCTCGTTTTTTTTGCTCGGCATTTCCAAAAACATGAGGATGGCGTCGAATCATTTTTTCCGTGATTGCATAAACAACATCTTCAAAAGTAAAGCTGCCTTCTTCTTGTGCTATGGTAGCATGATAGACAACTTGTAAAAGAAGATCCCCAAGTTCTTCACAGAGATCCTTTCGATTCTTTCGTTCAATGGCATCGATGACTTCGTAAACTTCTTCGAGCATATAGGGTATGAGGGATTCAAAAGTTTGTTTTTTATGCCAGATACAACCATTATCAGAGTTTCGTAATGCAGTGATAATTGCAGTGAGATCTTTGATATCTTTTGAGGCTAACATTTTGCACTTCCTTTGTAAGCAATAGAGCTTATGTTAGATGTCCCAACGTCTATGTAACCACATCCATTGTCCAGGATATTCACGGACCCAAGATTCAACAATATCATTTAATTTTTGCGTAGAAGCAGCTATATCGATATCATTTTTTTCATCACGTGGAAGTTCTACATGTTCATATAACTCTAAACGATGACGTCCACTAGGCAAACGAATACAACGTGCTGGATAAATATCACAGTCATATTGTCGAGCAAGTTTTATAATTAAGGGGTTTGTTTTAAGAGGTCTGTTAAAAAATGTTCCCATGATACCGCGGCGAAATTTTTGATCAACGAGCATACCAACATTTTCACCTTCTTCTAATTTGGCTGCTAATGCCCATGCTGCTCCGGCCTTGGAGGGAACAAGGTGTCCCATAGAAGTTAGTCGTGCTTTAAGGATTCGTTTGGCAACATAGGGATTATTGGGTGGTCTAAATAATACCGTAACATTAAGATTAAAACTTTGTGCACAAATAGGCAGAAGTTCAAAATTGCCAGTATGTGCGGTGAAAAAAATATGTGGTTTTTTTTCATTTTTTAATCGCTCAAATATTTCAATGCCTTTAACCTCAATGAAACCTGGCTCGTCTGCATGAGGATCAAAATCAAAAATTTTATCAAGAAAAATATATTCAGCTAGGAAACGTCCTATATTTTCCCACATTTCTATTGCAATCGCACGGAGTTCTTGCTCTGTTTTTTCTGGATATGCACTCCTAAGGTTTGCAAGTGTGATTTGATGACGATGTACAAGGGGACCAATTTTTTTTGCTAACCAAGCAAAAAAAGAAATTCCCATTTTGGCTGGAAAACATTTTAGAATAAATAAAGAACCAAAGAGTAGATATGCCCATAACAAGTAGGATATTTTTTTAGCTATAATTTTAATACGATATATGAGATTTTTAAGAGAAAGCTTCATCATGATTTAATCGATTTTAAGGATAATTTTACCAAAAACATCACGACTCTCCATTCGTTTTAAAGCTGTATCAATTTCATCCAGCCCAACAATTGTATCAATGACAGGGTGTACGGCTTTTTGTGCCATTTTTTGCATGGCATTTTTCATATTTTCCATACGGCAGCCAAATGAACCGAATATCTTGAGCTGTTGCTGGAATAATTGCATGAGATTTATTGGTGCTGAAACACCAGAGGTAGAACCGCAAGTCACTAAGCGTGCTCCTTTTTTCATACATAACAGAGAACCGTTCCATGTATCGACACCAACATGCTCAAAAACAACATCAACACCTTTTTTTTGGGTTAATTTACGCACTACACCTTCAAAACGATCTTTACGATAATTAATCACATGATCTGCCCCAAGAGAGTGCGCTTTTGCAATTTTTTCATCTGAACCTACAGTTGTGATAACTGTACAGCCCATGTGTTTTGCAAGTTGAATGGCTGCAGAACCAATACCTGAGCCACCAGCCTGTACCAGGATTGTTTCTCCTGCTTGTAGTTTTGCGTTATCGAAAAGCATATGTTCTACGGTACCAAAAGTAATTGGAGCAACTGCTGCTTGCAATTCATCACATTGGGGAGGTGATGGAACTAATAAACGTGCTGGCAAATTGACAAGCTCACACGCAAATCCATCAAGGTGAAAACCATAGACTCCCTTTACATTACTGCAAAGATTATCCCGTCCTTCATGACAAGCTTGGCATACTCCGCAGGTTTGTGCACCATAAATTGAGACAATCTGTCCAAGTTGGAGATGTTCAACGCCATCTCCTATTTGTATAACCTCACCAGAGGCTTCTGCACCAATGATGAGTGGCATTTTTCTTTTCGCAAAAGCCATGCCACGCCATCCCCATACATCAATATGATTAAGAGCAACGGCTTTTATCCGCACAGTTACTTCACCTATACTAGGTGAAGATGGCGGGGAAATATTGGTGATTTCAAGCCGACGATCATCGAAGAGTTTCAGTGCACGCATTATCATCCCCCTTAAATATATTATTGGTTAGCGTTATAAAATTTTATTATTAAAGGATTATCCTTTATATGCAGTGATAACAAGACTCATATTTTGACCACCAAATCCAAATGAGTTTGACAAAACCGCATTGACACAGGACTTACGGCTATGATGAGGAACAACATCTAAAGGGATAGTAGGGTCAGGATTATCATAATTTATTGTCGGTGGAAGTATTCCCGATTGAATGGTTAAAAGCGAAAAAACCGCTTCTATTGCACCAGCAGCAGTTAATGTATGCCCAATCATTGATTTATTAGAAGAGACAGGAATATGCTCTAAAAGATCACCGAATACTGTTGATAATGCAAGATATTCCATTTTCTCATTTTCAGGTGTTGAAGTTCCGTGGGCATTAATATAGTCAATTTCATTGATGGTTATTTTTGCATCGTCTAAAGCTTTGCGAACGGATTCAATTGCTGGTGATGCATCGGGTTTTGAACGTGTACGGTGAAAGTCATCGGCGGTTTCTCCACAGCCAGCTAAAATTCCTAAAACTGTAGCATTACGGTTTAATGCGCTTTGAAGAGATTCAAGAACAAGAGCGCCTGAGCCTTCTGCCATAACAAAACCATCTCGATCACGGCTAAAGGGTTTTGCTGCTTTTTCTGGAGGCTCATTCTGAGTTGAAAGAGCAGATAGTAGCGAAAAACGAATAAGAGATTCTGCTGAAACTGATCCATCTGTCGCAATTATGAGAGCTCTATTTGTCTCTCTCCGTCTAATAGACTCAACACCTAATTGAATTGCTGTTGCACCAGATGCACAGGCAGTGGAAAGTGTAACAGGAAGTCCTTTTGTGCCAAATGTTTTTTGAAGTTTTTCTGCAATTGCACCAAATTGTGTGGATTCAAAAAGCGTCTCATGGAGTTTATCCTTACAGACTTTAAGAAGATGTGCATAAGAAGGCTCATTATTGAATTCTTCCTCTTGATCAAGACTAAAACGTGCTTTCCATTCAAGTTCAACAGGAGGAGCAGCTAGAAAGAGTGGTCCATTAAATTTTTTTTTATCAATAGTAGCTTGTTCTAAAGCTTCTTCAGCAGAAAGATGTGCAAGCTTCTCAGAGAGAGCTGAAGCACCAAGTGTACTTTCTTTAAGAAAATCAATTGTTCCAGCAATATATGTATTTAATCCCTCAACGGGAAAACGTGTTATTTTGTGGATACCACTTACACCGCTAGTTAATTTTTGCCAATTTTCATGTTTCCCTTGTCCCAGTGATGTGACAATGCCTGCACCAGTTATTGCTACAAGTGGACGCCCAAAATGATCATGATATTTCACTATAGAAATTCCCCTTCAAACAGCAGTAAGACGCACAATACCTTCAGCTCTTTTTATACCAATCGTTGTAACAAATATTTCACGTACTTCTTTAGAAAAAGGTTTTTCATGAGGACTTAACACTGGAAAACCGCGTTTTTTTTCAATTGAAAGTGCTGCAAGAGCTAGAGCTAGAGGAAATTGTGCTTCCCGCATATAACCAAATAATGTTGTAATGCCACGGTAAAATAGATCAGCATTATCAAGAGCATTTTGTTCTGCTTTTGTTGCTTCGTGAGCTCCTGAGGCTGCTGAAATGGCTAAGGCAGATTTAGCGCCCGCAGTTTTTAACATTGTTGCAATTGAATCTCTAAGTGGAATTTTGGTTCTATCTGTTTGGTCTGTAATAATTTGGCTAATTTCAGCATAAGCACGTGCGTTGCGTTTTTTGGCATGTTCTCCACTTTCAATAACTAGGAAGATCCCACCAGAACCTGCTATGACACCGCCGCCTGGATAGATTCCACGATCCCACACTGGGCTCCATCCATTATGGGTTAAAAGACCACCAAGCTCATGCGCCAACAACATATCATAACTTTGTGCATTATAGGAACTTCCTACAAGAGCATGGGTACTTTGACCTGATTTAATACGAGCTACAGCAATTTGAAGTGCAGAAAGACCACTGCCTTCTTCTCCCATAAATGTACGAGATGATCCAGTGACTTTATGAACAATTGAAATGTTTCCTGCCAAAAGGTTTGAAAGTTGTGCCAAAAATAATGTTGGACGAAGTTCAGTTGAAAGAGCAACATTTAACATAGAAGCATGATCGGCAACTGCGCGCGCTTTAGAAAGAATCTGTGTATCAACAGTAATATCACGTTCTCCCCCACTTGCCGCTACGATCATATCCATTGTTGAAGTGAGTTGTTCATTATTTTTCATGCCAGCATCATCAAGAGCAAGACCAGCCGCATAGGTACCAAGACGCTGCCATGTTCCCATTTGCCGTTGATCACTTTTTTTAGGAATTTGTAAACTCCAATCAATTTCGGGCAATTTATGAACCGTGTAAGGTGAAAAAGTTGTATAATCTAGGTTTGGTGTACGGATTGGATCATTTAAGAGATTCCAATGTTGATCAGTTCCTTCCCCCAGAGAGCTTATGAGACCTATACCAGTGATGAATACAGATTGATCATGCATGGCGAAAAAACTACTCCGCCTGTTTTAAGGCAACGAGATCATCAATTTTTGCACAAAGGTTTTTAAGAACAAAGTATTCTTCTGTTGCAACGGTACCTTCGTTGACTTCTTGTGTCCATTGTTCTAGAGGGACTTTTATTCCAAAAGCTTTATCAATAGCGAAAACAATATCAAGAAAATCAAGACTGTCGATTCCTAAATCGTCAATTGTATGACTCTCAGGTGTAATTGTATTGCGATCAATTTCACTGATTTCTGCAATGATATCAGCAACTTTATCAAACGTGGAAGGCAATGTACGGATTCCTTATTATAGAGTTAGTAAATTCAAAATACATTTAATATTGTTCTTCTAGCCTTTTTTCTCTTTAAAAAAAAGACTTAATCCAGAATATAGCTGTCTTTATCTATAGAGAAAAGAGGTTTACAGTACATGAAATACTATATCTCAATATTTAAAAAACTTTGAAATTTTATTACGCATTTATTTTACGAGACTATTTTTTCTATTGGCAGCAAGGACAGCAAGGGCTGTTATATTAACAACTCCCCGGGAAGTTACTGAAGGTGTTAAGATATGGGCGGGACGTGCTGCCCCGATTAGAATAGGACCAACATGGAGTGCATTTGTGAGGCTTTTAACAGTGTTGAGCGTGATATTGGCTGAATCAAGTGTTGGAAAGACAAGCAAATTAGCTTCACTTTTAAGACGAGAATTAGGAAAAACACGATCACGAAAAACTTTGGAAAGGGCAGCATCAGCATGCATTTCACCATCTGCTTCTAAATCAGGGTGTAATTTGGCAAGAATTTCTGTTGCACGTCGCATTTTACGCGCACTTTCTGTGTTTTTAGAACCAAAGTTTGAGTGTGATAATAAGGCTGCTTTTGGTGTTATTCCAAATGCTTCAACTTCTTGAGCTGCCAACACAGTCATTTCAGCGATTTCTTCTGCAGAAGGATTTTCATTGACGTAAGTATCTGTAAGGAAAAGAGTACGTTGTTGAGAGATAAGCAAACTCATAGCAGAAAAACGGTGAACATGAGGATCAAGACCGATAATTTGTTCAATCAATTCAAGTTGACGTTCAAAGCGTCCTTCTAAGCCGCAAATCATTGCATCTGCTTCTTCACGCATAACGGCAAGGGCAGCAATAGCCGTTGTTGATGTTCTCACTACTGTTTTTGCCATTTCAGGCGTAACACCACGCCTTCCTGTATAATGAAAAAATAAATTAACATAATCACGAAAACGTGGATCATCTTCAGGGTTTGTTAATTCAAAATCTATACCGGGACGAATTCTTAAACCAAAGCGTTTTAATCTTGCTTCTACGACATGTGGACGGCCGATAAGGAGGGGCGTTGCTGTTTGTTCTTCAATGACAACTTGTGCCGCACGAAGGACGCGTTCATCTTCACCATTGGCATAGATGACGCGTTTACGTTTTGCTGTTTTTGCTGCAGCAAAAACAGGTTTCATTGTTAAACCAGAAAGAAAGACAAATCGATTGAGGATATCATAGTAGGCCTCCATATCTTCAATGGGACGAATGGCAACACCAGTTGTCATTGCTGCTTTAGCAACAGCGGGGGCAATACGCAGTATTAAACGCGGATCAAAAGGAGAGGGGATTAGATAGTCTGGTCCAAAATTGGGTGGTTCTTTTGAGTATGCACGTGCTACAACATCTGAAGTTTCTTCACGTGCAAGGGCAGCAATCGCATGAACAGCGGCCATTTTCATTTCTTCATTAATTGCACTAGCACCTACGTCTAATGCACCACGGAAGATATAGGGAAAACAAAGGACATTATTAACTTGATTGGGATAATCAGAGCGTCCTGTGCAGATCATTGCATCTGGTCGTATAGAGCGTGCTTCTTCAGGCATAATTTCTGGTACTGGATTAGCCAGTGCTAAAATGAGTGGATTTTGAGCCATTCTTTTAAGATATTCAGGCTTTAAAACACCACCTGCAGATAGGCCTAGAAAAATATCCGCATCATCAATAATATCAGATAAAGTTCGTGCGTCCGTTTTTTGTGCGTAATTGATTTTCCAACGATCCATAAGGGTCTTGCGACCTTCATAAACAACTCCCTCTAAGTCACTAAGCCAAATATTTTCAACTTTTGCCCCAAGACGAACCAAAAGATTAAGGCAAGCGAGGGCAGCAGCACCTGCACCTGAGGTAACTATTTTTGCATTTTCAATTTTTTTTCCTGAAAGATTTAAGGCATTTAATACAGCCGCAGAAACAATAATGGCAGTTCCATGTTGGTCATCATGAAAAACTGGAATTTTCATTTTAGCACGAAGCTTTTCTTCGATGTCAAAACATTCAGGAGCCTTAATGTCTTCAAGATTAATGCCACCAAATGTAGGTTCTAAAGTCGATACCGTTTGTACCATTTGTTCTATATCGGATGCATCAATTTCAATATCAAAGACATCAATATTCGCAAATTTTTTGAATAAAACGGCTTTACCTTCCATAACTGGCTTTGAAGCAAGAGGGCCAATATTTCCTAAACCAAGAACAGCAGTTCCATTGGATATAACAGCGACTAAATTAGAACGGGAGGTATATTGAGCAGCAAGATTAGGATCTTCATGAATTGCAAGACATGGTGCAGCAACACCTGGAGAATAAGCAAGAGCTAAATCACGTTGGTTATCAAGAGGTTTTGTTGCTTGTATTTCCAATTTTCCAGGTTTAGGGTACTGGTGATAAAAAAGTGCGGCACTGTCAAGTTCAGCTTTTGGTGAACTGAAATCACTATTTCGTTCTCTAGACATTTTTATGATATCCAAGTTAGCGTATGTGTATATGAGATGTTCCATCTACGATAAGGTTTTGTCCACTAATAGATCCTCATTTCTCTGAATATCAAAATGCATGAGTATGAGAAAACTCTTCTGGATCGTAAAACCAGTTTGATGATTCTTTTTGTTTGTGTGCATGAATAATTTCATTGATAGAAGCACGATTAGTTTTTTCTTTCCTTAATAAAACGCGTAAAAATTGATTAGTCTACAAACGAATAAAATATTACTAATAATTACATTACCAAGCCATTATTTTTTTTGCAATGCTTACAACTTAAGGAAAGAAAAGAAGAGTGTTTTCTATTAACTTCATCTTCTTTATTTAAATTTCTATAGGGAGGTAGAAGAAATTTTAAATAACAATTTGCAATTTATAAATTATTTTTGCAGCTATTTAAAAGGAAATTGGAACTTTAAAAATGGGAGTTGTTTTGTTTATTATTCAATTGAACTCTTAATAATGCAAACTTTATAATTTATAATGAATCATCTCGTATGTTGAATGAGAAATTTGAATACAATAAGATTCTTTTAGCTCAAACTCATCTAATATAATAAAAAATATTTACTTACATAATTCAAACGAGAGTAATATGTGGATAAAAAACATTAAAAAAAATAAATAGAAGTGTTTCTATGAGCTATTTTAATACAAAAGCATGAATTTTTTTCACAATTAATAAAAATAATTATTACCGATTTTGTACCTTTATGAAACTATGAAAAATAAAGGAGTTAAGAAAAAGATAAGGAAATAGAAAACATGCTTTATCATTCTTAGAATGATACGTTGTTTGATAAGCCATTACGCTTCTTTAGGGTTATTGCTTAGGATATCAAAGAAAACCGCATGCCAATTATCCCAACCTTTGAAGTACAAAGCTACAGTTGAAAAAAAAGCATTCTATGATGAGCCATTAAAACAACTGGAGAGAGAAAGTGGAAAAAATATCTTTTTCCACTTTCTTATTTGTTATTGGATTCGACCACTTGCATGAGCAAGCATAGTATAAACTTTTCCGGTATCTGATATCAAGTACTTGCGAACTGAGTTGGAAGAGCCAGAACTGCGCGATATATCACGTAAGAGCTTTTCGAAATCTGTAACATATTGATTCACTGAACGTTTAAACCCAAAATCGCTCATATATTTTTTCTTAATCATTTCAAATATTTTTTGTCCATTTAAGGTATAAAGGCGTTCTGTTACGATGTTTTTTTGTCCACGTTGATAATGATCCCATAGCTCAACAATGGCATTGTGATTAATAGCTTGCACTATACCAGAAGCTAATGAATTAAGAGAGCAGTTTGCAGGAGATGGTTTTGTTTGCACTGATGTTAAAACATCATCACTAGGGGGAGCATCATAAAATGTTTCTTCACGTGAAGCTCTTTCTAAGAGATTTGATACCCATTTATTTGGTCTTTTTTTGCTTTGATCTTGTTGCAAAATAGGCTTAGGTGGCACAATCTTTTTAACAGACTCAGTGGAACTGTCACTTTTTTGATTAAACATTGATGATGTAGGAAATGCTGACATTAGCTGTTTTTGTGCGCTCTTTTGATCATTTTGTATAACACTGACTAAATCTTGTAACGCTGTAATCTGTTCATTCAAAGCTGTGCGAATTGTTTGCGTTGTTTCTTTTGTTTTTTCTGGAAGTTTTTTTACATTTTCATTGATATCATTATTAATCTTTGAAAGCTCTAAACGAACTTCATCAGCGGAGCGACGTATATCTTCTGCTGCTTCTGAAAAACGCGTTGATGCTTCACTAACAAGCTTATTAAGTGATTGTTGGAATGAATTTGTGGAGTTACGCGCATTCTTATCAGAGCGTTCAAGTGCTAAGTTGAAGATTTTTTCATAATGCCCAATCATTTGATTAATTTCATGAGACTTTGAAACAAGAGCATCGCTTAATACAGAAAGCGTATTATGTTTTTCTTCAAGTGTTGCACTAAGTGAATTTTCAGACTGTTCAAGAACATGAATAGTTTGGGAAAGTGTCTTTGCATGTTCACCAAAACTGCTCGTTATATGATTAATTTGTTCAAAGGTACTCTTTGAAAGTCCTTGCAGAATTTCAACATTAGTATTGAGCGCTTGATTTGAAGCTGACAAACGCTCTGCTACTTGGTCCGTGTTGCGGAAAAAATTATTCGTACTCTCATTAAACTGCCCATCAATATTTTGAACAGCCGATAATAAAACATTACTATTTTCGTGAAAATTGTAAATTGATTGATTCAACTGTGTTAAGATGGATGAGACATTATTAACAAGCTCTTCCTTCATAATCGTTATTGTTTGAAGTGTTTCAGAGTTAGCTTTGGTTAAGCTATTCACTAAAGATTCATTATGTGCATAAATTCTTTGTTCAGCATCTTGTGTGGAAAGAGAGAGTTGTTCACCGATATGCTGTGTTAAAGAATCAATTGATTCTGTCGTATTTTGCGCTGCTTGATTTAAGTGATTTGTAAGCTCTGTTATTTTTCCAACATGTTGTGAAATTTGTGTTGTTGTTTGATTTCCAGCATCTTCCAGACGGCTCGTTACATCAGAGAGCTGATATCCTAAATTATTTTTAAGATTTTGCATAGAGTGATGAAGAACATCACAGCGTTCATTAAGAACTTGTTCTATTGCTGTTGTTGATGTGTGAATAGTTTCATTCAATAATGCTTGTGCATTATGGCTGGCTGTTGCGAAAGCTTCGACAGTATGCGCTGTTTGTTCAGACAGAACTGACAGAACTTTTTCACTGGTATCATAAACAGTTTTTTTGACATTTGATACAATGCGATTGCCTGATTCTGAGAGAATATTTTCTGCTTGTGCAGTAACATTTGTAACAGATGAAAGAATTTGTTCACTCGTAGAAGAAAGAATATCAGAAGCTTTTATAATCTTATTATGCAGGTTATCTGTCACTGTATTAACAGAGTCTTCTAAGGTTACACGCATATTGTCAACACTGCTTTCCAGCGCTTGTTGAATTATCTGACTTTGCTCATTACTAATCATGAGAGACGTTTTTAATGTGTCAGAACGTTCCTCAATAACAGATGTTTGCATATCAATGGCTTCACAGATTTGGCTAAATTTTTCAGATAATGTTTCCTCTAGCGTTGTTGTCCGTTCAAAAATTTTGTGTGCACGATCTTCTAGATCTGTATCGAATGATTCCATACGTGTTTCAAGGGTTTCAAAGAAAACACCACTCGATTGAGAGAGAGTATTCTTTAAAATTTCGGCATGGCTTTCAAGGTTTTTGATATGATCTTGAACCGTTTCAGTAATGTTTTTATTATTGGCGACAATTGCACTCTCAACTAAATCTATTTGTTGTTTCAATGCAACATCGACACGTATATCACTTTTTGCAATGAGATTATGGATTGTTTCCATGCGTTGTTCAAGTGTGCGTGCTTGATCGGCAAGAACTTCATTGAGAGAAAAACTATTAATCGCTAAAGAATCGCGCAGAGCATCGGCACGGATATCAATATTTCTCGCTTGTGCTTCTAAAGCATCTTGGGTTGTATTACAACTTTGTACAATGACATCTTGTAACTTTTCAGTGCATTGAATGATGTTTGTAATATGATTTTCAGCTTGTTTATCAACGACTTGAACATTATCAGCCAAAACTTTTTCAATATGAGAAGTATTTTGGGACAAAACATCAATTTGATTTCTTAATGTATCCGCAATTTTATTTTTCTCGTTATCGAGCATGTCTGCCATAAGAGCTCGTTGATCAGAAAGTTGTACTTTAAAATCTTGTGAACGTTCTTGTATGATATCAACAATGGCATTGTCGACATATTGAATTTCTTCTCTCAGACTTTCCTTACTTTTATCAATTGCAGAAAGAATAGCTTCACGTCCATTTGTAAATGCATGGGTAATGTCTGCTGTTTTTTCTTGGAGGTTCTCATTTATTTTCAAGACATGAGCTTCCAAGAAGTTACCAAGTTTTTCAGCATTATCCTCTAAAGCCTGACTGCGTTCTATAAAGGAATCAATGATGGAATCACTATGTTCTTTAAGAGAAAGATCAACAGTTGCTAAACGTTGTTCAAAGGCTCCAATTGCTTGCGAGGTTACGTTATCAAATTTAGAAGAGAGTTTATGTGCTTGGTCGTCGAGCTTTAAGATCTTCTCATCAAAATTCTGTAGAGATTGATTATTACGATCAATAAGAGCTTTATCCAAGGCTTTAAACTTTTCATCAACAGCGTGCAAAGTTTGATCTGTTACTGCTTGTATATGTGTTGCAATTTTAGCAACATGTACTTCTGCTTTTTCAGCTGTTTCATTAAAAGTTTTTTCTATTTGTTTTTCATTATAATCAAATCGTTTTGCAAAACCATCAAAGTTTTTTCCTAATTCATGAAAAAATTCCGTGTTTTTCTGCTGAATTTGTGTTGTTGTTTTGTTAAATTTTTCAACAAGTTGATTTGTTACGCCATCACCGGCATAGGAAAGTTTTTCAACAAGGTCTTCACCTTGTTTTTGTAAAGTTTGAGAAAGGGTTTGTGCAAGCTTTTCAACATTGGTCACAATGTTAGAGGTAACCAAACCAAATTCATCACTCAGTTGTTCTTGGGTTCCTTTAATTGTTGATTGTACGCGATCTGCGTGATTCAAAATGGCTATGCGTTCATTACTCAATTCTTTGATTAATGTGTGAATGCGTGATTCATTCTCAGCATAGGCTTGTTCTAGATTGTGAACTTCACCTTGTATGATTGCTTCAAGTTCAACAGCACGTCCGAGGGTACGTTCAATACCTTCGTTCATTGCCGCTACTTCTTCACGAATGGTTTGCCCTATAGCAATAGCTTGTTTTTCAGATAGATGTTGTGGTTCACTAAGGCGCTGTGCAGCATTGGTCATAAGAAGCGCAATATTATGCAAGTCGTTTGAACGTTTTGTTAATTGAGCAACGCCCCAAGATATAAGGATAGGAATTGCTGTTCCGGCTGCTACAGCAAGTCCTGTTGGGGATGTAACAAAAGTGCTGATATTGGATAAGGAGCTGAGTCCGGTAGGTGCGAGTTTATGCGCAATAAAAGCTCCTCCCGTTGCCCATAAAGCACTAAGCGCTGTTGTATACCAGTAGACTCGAGAGGAAGAACGCTGCTTGAATGGTCCAAAATTTACAGGGGTTGTTATATCATCATTTGCAGGAAGAAGTTTTGTAGGCAATAATGTATTATGAACAGTTCCACCTGAAATATCAGGTGAAGGTTTTGGAGCAAAAAGCTGTTCAACAACGGATTTATCAACAACAGCTTCATCATGAATATTAGAAACAAAAGTTGACGTACCGTTTTCAGCAAAAAATTCTTCTTCTGCCATTGCAATTTTTTGAATCAGATCATCGACATTAACAACATTTTCAGAATTATTGGATGATATCGTTTCAAATCCTGTGTCATCGAAATCAAAGTTCATAGCTTTTGTGAGGGCTTCTTCAACTTCAACTTCAAATGTTTGCAATTTTGTTCTGCGTGCCATACTCGCCTCGTACTCTTACAGCCGGAAAAGGGATACGTTCTCTTCCACATAATTTCTACATACTAGCTGTTAATTATTTAGAAAGGAATATGCTTAGGGAAAAATTTTAAAAACTTATCAAGATAAAGTTAACGCGGTTTCTTGTACCCTGTTTAAAAATGTTATAAAATATAGTAAAAACAATTTATTATTTAAATCTAACTAAAACAAAAATACTGTTTACAACTTGTGTTTATAGAAAGCTTTATAAGCCGGCAGTCTTTGAAATAAGGACAATTTAATAGCGGTTATATATACAGTAAGGTGCGAATGTCTCTCTTTAATATCGACAATCGTTAATAAATGTTGTTGTCCGCTTACTTTTATTGATTCTAAACGAAGCAGATTTATCATCACATATAGTCTGTAATAGCTTAGGATGTATAAAAGTATGCCTTTGAATTGTAAGCTCATAAAAAAGTAAACGTGGAAAAATTTTTAATTTAATATAGCTTTTCGTAAGTTGTACTTTATTATTGTCTTAAAGAGCTGTTTTTTCTCTAATTTCAGTTGTTTGTTGCTGAATTTTTAAGCTTCTACGTTGACAATTGGATATTTTTCAGTCGATATGCATGCACGAATATTTTATGCAATCTAGATAAAGGTGTAAGAATAATGGCAGAGCGATCACAACACCTGCAAGATGTGTTTTTAAATACGGTGCGTAAGCAAAAAATTTCCCTTACAATTTTTCTTGTCAATGGCGTTAAACTCACGGGTATTGTAACTTCATTTGATAATTTTTGTGTTCTTTTGCGCCGAGATGGACACGCGCAATTGGTTTATAAGCATGCTATTTCTACGATTATGCCTGGACAGCCTGTACAGATGTTTGAGGGTGAAAGTCCTGAGTAAACATATCATTTTAAGATAGACCTCTTATCCCATTTAAAAGTACTTAGATTGCTATGATAAATGAAAATGAGAGATTAGGAGGGGTATTTTCGCAGAATACAGGACAGGTGCGCGCACTTGTTTTGATACCGATTTTTCAAGAAAATAGAAGTGAAAGCTCTTTGAGAGAGTGTTCTATATCTTCTCGTGTTAAAGAATCATTGGGGTTAGCACGTGCTATAAGGTTAGAAGTTGTTAATTATGAAACGATTAATATTGCAACGCCTCGCTCTGCGACTCTCTTTGGAAAAGGTAAAGTAGATGCGTTAACCTGTTATATAGATGAATATTCTATTGAGCTTGCGATTGTAGATCACTTTTTAACGCCAGTACAGCAGCGTAATTTAGAAAAATTGTGGAATTGCAAAGTTATCGATAGAACGGCTTTGATTCTTGAAATTTTTGGGGACCGTGCACGAACAAAAGAAGGAGTTTTGCAAGTAGAGTTAGCGCACTTGTCCTATCAAAAAGGGAGGCTTGTGCGGAGTTGGACGCACTTGGAAAGGCAACGGGGGGGGCGTGGCTTCCTAGGTGGACCTGGTGAGACGCAAATTGAAGCAGATAGGCGTCTTTTACAAGAAAAAATTATTCGTATTCGCCGCGAATTGCAAACGGTTATTAAAACACGTGCACTTCATAGAGCAAAAAGGAAAAAAACATCTTATCCTGTTGTGGCA
Source organism: Bartonella sp. AP280QHHD (assembly GCF_042196125.1). NCBI lineage: Bacteria > Pseudomonadati > Pseudomonadota > Alphaproteobacteria > Hyphomicrobiales > Bartonellaceae > Bartonella > Bartonella sp. AP280QHHD. The sequence continues at coordinate 77,811 of NZ_JBHIPQ010000013.1, forward strand.
CTGGTAGGATATACGAATACAGGAAAGTCAACTCTCTTTAACCGTTTAAGCGGTGCAGATGTTTTAGCAAAGAATATGTTATTTGCAACGCTTGACCCGACTTTGCGCAAAGTTGTGCTTCCCCATGGAAAAACTGTTCTTTTGTCTGATACTGTAGGGTTTATTTCTAACTTGCCAACGAATTTGATTGCAGCTTTTAGAGCAACCCTTGAAGAAGTGGTTGAAGCGGATCTCATTCTTCATATAAGAGATATGTCAGATCTTGATCATCGAGCACATGCCCAAGATGTTTTAGAAGTGCTTTCAAGTCTTGATATCGATATTGATGATATGGAGCATATCATAGAAGTTTGGAATAAGATTGATATGTTAGATGAGCAAGCATTGAATGTTTTACAAACAAGCGCAAAGACGCGATTAAATCCTGCTCTCATGGTATCAGCACTTAAGGGGGATGGACTCGATCAATTATTAAGAGCCATTGAAAAGCGAATTTTTGGAGAGGTGCAAAGCATTGAATATCTTTTACAACCTCATGAAATGTCGCTTATTGATTGGTTTTATGAAAACTCTGCGGAAATAGTGCAAGAAGGGCATGATGATGGGTCTATTACCATTAGAGCGGTTGTTACTTCTGAAGCAAAAAAACAACTAGAGAGCCTCAAAAAAAATATGAATTAAGTTCTTTAAAGCTATTTTTGAACATTTGTTCTTAAATTTTATATTTTTATTATCTCAAAATAATATGACAGCAAGTTAAGAGGATAGTTACTACTTTCTCTTAATAAAACAATATGAAGAAGTATTTTGCTGGTTAAAATAAAGATGAGTCTTACATGTAATAAAAGACTATTCGTACGTACCGTATGGCGAAGCATTTTGATTGTTTTGCTATTACAAATGCTATGTGTATCTTTGATTTGGTTGTATTATTTTGTCCAGCCTCGTGGTTACCAAGCAACTTTAACATTTTCATTATCTGATTCTGTAGGAAAGCCATTACCAATTAAAAAGAAAGACAATGTTATCGCCTTTTTGTTTTCACAGCCTATGTTCTTCAATGATTCGAATTTTTCTTTAAGTGCTTCTTATAAGAAAAAAAATCATGAAAATATCCGTTTATCGCGTCATGGTGATTTTATCGATCTTACTTTTGAAGCCGAGACACTTGAAGCAGCTCAACGTGGGTTGGAAACTTGGTTTTCCGCATTTTCACAAGCAATCATAAAACAGAAACAATTCTTGTTAAATGATAAATTAGAAGACAAACAATATGATAATATTGCAATCCTTAATATCGTGCAGGAATTTCGTAAATCTATTGATTCTTTTATTCAGCGTGGTGTAAAACAAACAGAGCTTCATGATCTTTCGATGCAATTAACGCAAGCAACTTTAAAGCGTATTCATTTAACAAGTTTGAATTCAACGATTAACATGATGCGTGAAAATGGGCAGTCTTTACTGTCTTTATCGTTTATTGCAGGCAATTCAGCAATTGCTGCTCTGGAATCTAAACGTGATCTCTTGGAAACACAAAGAGCACATATGGCTGTGCAATTAGGGTGGACACATCCTCAAATTAAAGCGATGACTGCAGAATTAGAGACAGTTTCTCATCAATTAAAAAATAAAATTTTACAAATCGTTTATCAAGTTCATTCAGATGAGGTTATTGCAACGGAATTAGAAAAACAGCTCAAAAAAAGAATGAACTTTTTTGTAAAAGATCAATCCCAATCTTTGAATGAAATATTTAACGAGTTTGAAAATAAAATAAAAGTAGCAGTCGATGCCCAAAATGAAGCGATGAGCAAGTCTGCTCAACGAAGAGAAAAAATTATTGATTCATATCGGAGATTGAGTGATGATCCTCTTCTCTTACAAAATACAAATATCCACGTGGTCACGCCAACAACGTTAGCACCAATTTCTTTTATGGCTCTTTATGGAAAAAATATTCTTGTGAGTGCATTGGTCAGTTTCCTTACTCTTTTGCTAGGAATATTGTTATTCTATCCGTGCTTTAAAAGGAAAAAAGACCAAATCTCAGAAGAGGATTTGAGATCAAAAGAAAATGATCTTAAGAAAAATGAGAGTATTTTAGTCTCTCAAGAAATGAAAAATTTTGAAGCTTTTATTACGATAGAGGGATTATCTGATGTTTTGAAATGGCGTGCTTCAACCATTATTTCAATCATTGGACCAGAAGCTGCACGGACAGCGGCAAAGCTTTCACTTCATCTCACAAAAGAGAACAAAACAATTTTGTTGGTCGATATTTCTGGTCAACAAATAGAGAAAGTCATAGGCCCACATCGCGGACTGAGTGATATTTTAACGGGCAATGCCAAGTTGCATGATGTTATTTACCGTGATTATGATACGGGGGTTGATATTCTTCCTCAGGGGTTAACAAGTGCTATTTCAGCACAAGATTTTTCAAATGATATTTTTCATATATTACAAGAATTTAAAAAAGAATATGATTTTATCATCCTAGAGATGGCAAGCGAACCCAAATATGGGTTTGAGCAATTTGCAGAGCTAACAGACTATTATATTTGTAATACTGTTCTTAATAAACAAGAATGGATGATGCGTATGGTAGACAGCTTTCCAAAGACTGTTTATCGCGTTGTAGCATCATAAGCTTCGTAAAAAAGAAATATGTATCGCATGTTATAGTGGTACGCTTGTTTTTTGCTAAAGTTGTAGTACATACTAAAATAGACAAAGAGTTAATGTTTAAATTTTAAAATGCATTTTAGTTGGAGAGAAGCGTGGGGCAATCAGAGATGGCAGTAAAGAGATTAAACAATAGCATTTTAACGCCTGTGCAAAAGGAAAATAGAAAACATATACAGGTGTGGCTTTACTCTATTTTATTGCTTTGTTTGGCAATTGTCTTAGTAGGTGGCGCTACTCGTTTGACGGGATCAGGATTATCTATAACGGAATGGAAGCCAATACACGGCGTTATTCCACCGATTGGTGAGGATCAATGGCAAGAGGAATTTTTAAAATATCAACAAATAGCACAATATAAGCTGCTTAATCCTGATATGACCTTAAGTGCTTTTAAGGTCATTTTTTGGTGGGAATGGGCGCATCGTGTTCTTGGGCGTCTTGTTGGTCTTGTCGCTTTATTGGGGCTCATTTGGTTTTGGGCGACTAAGCGTGTTGAAAAAAATATCTTACTCCCGCTTATTGTTGTACCTATTCTTATCGCCTTTCAAGGCTTTATTGGTTGGTGGATGGTTGCTTCAGGGATTGGGCAAAGTAATTTAACAAGTGTGAGCCAATATCGTTTGGCATTTCATCTTATAACAGCATGTTTTGTTATTGTTTTTGTTACTTATTTATCTCGAGGGCTTGCAGAATATTCAGAAAAACCAGCAAATAAAAAGGTGCAATATTTTGCGGCATGGCTTGTTATTCTCGTCTTGATAGAGATTTATTTCGGAGCTTTGGTTGCAGGGCTTCATGCTGGAAAAGTCTATAATACATGGCCCCTTATGGATGGGCAGATTATTCCTGATGGATTGTTGCAGCATCGTCCTGTTTGGCTCAATTTATTCGAAAATTCCTTAATGGTTCAATTTATTCATCGGTTTTTTGCTTATTTTTTATTGATTGCCTCGGCTATTCATGCTTTCTATGTACAAAAAAATGCTCCACATTCAACTCATTCTCGTCGTGCATTTCTTATCTGTGTTATGATTATTATCCAAGCAGTCTTGGGTATCTTAACACTGTTACATGAGGTTCCGATAAGTTTGGGGCTCATTCATCAAAGTATGGCATTAGTCGTGTTGTGTTTTGTTGTTGCACATTGGCGAGCAACAAAAGGGGCTTATCGCGTTGTTGAATAAAAGTTTGTGGGTAGGGAGGTTTAGTCGCTTGAAAGCATTAAATCGAGGTTTTGGATAGCTGCAGCTGATGCGCCTTTTCCTAAATTATCGAATATGGCGCTGAGATTAAAAATACCTTCACGATCATTTCCAAATACGAACAGTTTCATACCATCTTTATTGGCTAAACACTCTGGATTAAGTCTTTGAAGTGAAGCAGTTTCTTCTTGTGATGCAACTAAAATGGTATTTTGTCCATCGTAATGGTTTGCGAGAATTTCGCGCAAATCAGAACAGTTTGCTGATTTTGTGAATAAATGGCGATGCAGAGGAAGATTCACAATCATTCCTTGGGGAAAACGACCCACACTTGGTATAAAAACTGGGGGTTGATTGATTTGTCCATAGATTTTAATTTCTGGCACATGTTTGTGTTCAAGATTAAGACCATAGATAAAATAATTGTCCTGAATATTTTGTTGAGATTGATTTTCCATTTGTAAAATCAACTGTTTTCCACCACCGGTATAGCCGGAGATTGCATTAATCGAGATGGGATAATCGGCGTCTAGCAGTCCTGCTTCACGGAGTGGGCGAATCAAACTAATGGCACCGGTAGGATAGCATCCGGGATTGGTTATATAATGTGCTGCTTGGATGCGCTTTCTTTGTCCTGCTGTCATTTCAGGAAAACCGTAAACCCAGTCTGGTGCAACACGGTGGGCTGTCGAGCTATCAATAATCCTAATGTTTTTATTTTTTTGAAGCCAATGAACCGTTTCGCGTGCAGCATCATCTGGAAGACACAAAATAGCAATATCGGCTTGATTAAGATAGTCTTGTCGCAGATGAACATTATGGCGATCTTTATGAGCAAGAGAGAGTAGTTTTAAATCTGTACGCCTTTCTAAGCGTTTTTGTATTTGTAGTCCGGTTGTGCCATGTTCACCATCAATAAAAACTTTGGTTAGCATTTTTATTTGCCTTCGTATTAACTTTGCCTATTATATTCAGCTTTTCACATTATAAATTATTTTTAATCATTAAATTATTGAATTTCTTTAGATTATAGATATTTTTTGTAAAAGGTGTAAACAAATAAGAGTGTAAAAAAAGAAATGTAATCTCATTTTTTACTATTCTCGAGAGGAAAGTTTTTCGCTGTTTTTATAACAAAGAATAAGATAAATATTTGCCTCATTATTTTTGAGTGTAAGTAGTTTAAAATGTTTGGTTTGCATGGTTTGCTGTGTTATCGTTCCTTGACTTTATTTTTTTATGTTAGGAATGTGTTTTATGACTCAGCAAGAAAATGACGCACAAAAGCGCTTTTTTAATGATAATTTACAAACTGTTGATGGTGCAATTTTTGACGCAATTAGAGGGGAGTTTGAGCGTCAACAACATGAAATTGAGCTTATTGCTTCAGAGAATATTGTTTCAAGAGCGGTCCTTGAAGCGCAGGGGTCTGTTTTAACCAATAAGTATGCAGAAGGTTATCCAAGAAAGCGCTACTATGGTGGGTGTCAATTTGTTGATGTCGTTGAAGATTTAGCTATTGAAAGGGCAAAACTGCTTTTCGGTGCTGCGTTTGCGAATGTACAGCCTAATTCTGGTAGCCAAATGAATCAAGCTGTCTTTTTAGCTTTACTTCAGCCTGGTGACACATTTATGGGGTTGGATTTAAATGCTGGAGGTCACCTTACGCATGGTTCACCTGTTAATATGTCAGGAAAATGGTTTGATGTTGTTTCCTATGGTGTGCGTCAAGAAGATCAGATTATTGATATGGATGAGGTTGAGCAGCTTGCAAAAGAACGTAAGCCAAAACTTATTATAGCAGGGGGCTCATCTTATCCACGGCTATGGGATTGGGAAAGATTCCGTGAAATTGCAGATGAAATCGGTGCTCATTTACTCGTTGATATGTCTCATATTGCTGGTCTTGTTGCTGGTGGCGTGCATCCTTCACCTGTTCCACATGCGCATATTGTAACAACAACAACACATAAATCGCTTCGAGGTCCTCGGGGTGGTTTAATATTGACAAATGATGAGGCTTTATCCAGAAAAATTAATTCTGCAATTTTTCCTGGTCTTCAAGGTGGTCCTTTAATGCATGTGATTGCCGCAAAGGCTGTTGCGTTTGAGGAGGCTTTGCGTCCCTCTTTCAAGAGTTACAGTGCCAATGTTGTCGCTAATGCGAAAACTTTAGCAAAAACATTACAGGGTAATGGTTTTAATATTGTTTCTGGTGGTACAGATAATCATTTGTTGTTGGTTGATTTACGTTCCAAAAATCTAACAGGTAAATGTGCTGAATTGGCTTTGGGACGCGCTCATATTACCTGCAATAAAAATGGCATTCCTTTTGATTCTGAAACGCCATCTATAACATCGGGAATTCGTTTGGGATCACCTGCTGCCACGACGCGTGGTTTTTTAGAAAAAGAGTTTATTCAAGTTGGTCATCTGATTTCAGAAGTTCTTGATGGTCTTCGGAGTGCAAAAAGTGATGAAGATAATCATGCCGTTGAAATGGCTGTTGAGAAAAAGGTAAAAGATATAACGAATCAATTTCCTCTTTACTCTTATCTTACCACTCGTTAAGGATACAAAGGATGCGCTGTCCTTACTGCCAATATGAGGATACACAGGTCAAAGACTCTCGTCCAGCAGAAGAGGGGGCAGTGATTCGCCGCCGCCGTGTGTGTTCCGTTTGTGGTGGTCGTTTTACAACTTTTGAACGTGTTCAGTTGCGTGAGCTCTTGGTTGCTAAAAAAAGTGGACGATGTGAACCCTTCGATCGTGATAAGTTAATGCGATCAGTTGATGTGGCTGTACGTAAGCGCAATATTGATCCCGATCATATTGAACGAGCAATTTCTGGCATTGTACGCCAGCTTGAAAGTTTGGGAGAACCAGAGATTTCTTCAGAAAAAATTGGGCATCTTGTGATGGAAGCATTGAAAAGAATTGATGATATTGCTTATATTCGTTTTGCTTCTGTGTATCGAGATTTTCGTAATGCAAGCGATTTTCACGATGTTATAGATGAATTGTCAAAGGGTATCGCGGATACAGAATCTCGTTTTGATGAATAAAAAAGTGCAAGATGAACGGTTTATGGCTGCAGCTATTCGTTTAGCAGAACGTCATGTCGGTCTTACAGGTGAGAATCCTTCCGTTGGTACGTTAATTGTGCGAAACGATAATGGTGCTGTGGGGGCTTTTATTGTTGGCTATGGCGTAACAGCTATTCATGGGAGTCCTCATGCGGAAGTGCAAGCTTTACACATGGCAGGTTCTTTGGCTCAAGGAGCGACTGCTTATGTTACTTTAGAACCTTGTGCGCATTATGGAAAAACTTCGCCGTGTGTGAATGCGCTTATTGATTCAGGTGTTTCTCGAGTTGTTATTGCGCTGACTGATTGTGACAAGCGTGTTGATGGTCATGGTATTGCTCTTTTGCGAGCGGCGGGTATTGAAGTGGTTGAGGGCATTTTAGCTGAAGAGGCTTTTGAATCCTTATGGACGCATTGGTGCATAAGGAAGATACAACGCTGTGCGGTCACTTTTAAAATGGCAATTTCTGCCGATAATGGTGTTGGAAAAAGAGAGAAGGGCAGCGTAAAAATTAGTGGAACACTTTCTCATGCCCATACGCATATTCTACGTGCTCAAAATAATGCTATCCTCGTTGGTATTGGTACTATATTAGCAGATGATCCACAACTCAATTGCCGCTTGCCAGGGATGGAGATGCGCTCACCAATTCGTATTATTTTGGATGCAGATTTATCTATCCCCCTTGATGCAAAAGTTGTCCAAACAGCCATAAAAATTCCTACATGGGTTATTTGTGATGTGGATATTTCAAAGAAAAGCAAAAAAAATGCATTGGAGCAATATGGTGTGTCTGTTTATTCGGTCGAGATGAACAATGGTTGTGTAGAACCCTTTGCTCTTTTACAGATGCTTTATAAACATGGGATTAATAGTGTTTTATTGGAAGGGGGTGTCAAGACAGGGGAAAAATTTTTGAATGCTGGTTGTGTTGATCATTTGATATGTTTTCATACCCCCATTGTTTTAGGCAAAAATCGTATTGAAGCCCCTCATTTTGGAAATTATCTCTCGCAGTTTCATGAGATTGAGACAAGAATGTTTGGAAATGACCGTTTTTATAAGTGGAGACGTAAGACATTATGTTCACAGGAATTATAACGGATATTGGTTGTGTTGAAGATGTTCAACCTTTAAAGCAGGGGATGCGTTTAAAGATTTCTACCCGCTATGCTATAGAAAGCTTAGCAATTGGGGCGTCAATTGCTTGTTCAGGAATTTGTCTGACAATTGTAGAGCGAGGATTAAAGCAAGAAGATTCCAATTGGTTTGTTGTCGAGGCGTGGGAAGAAACATTACGTTTAACGAATCTTGCACAATGGATAAAAGGAACTTTTGTTAATTTGGAACGTTCGCTTCGATTGGGTGATGAAATGGGAGGACATTTAGTTTCTGGTCATATTGATGGTTTGGCTGAAATCATTGATCAAAAAAATGAAGGGGATGCAATTCGCTTTTATTTAAAAGTTTCAAGACAATTTATGCCTTTCATTGTTAATAAGGGATCTATTGCACTTAATGGGACATCTTTGACTGTTAATGGTGTTGAGGATTGTGTTTTTGATGTTCTTATTATTCGCCATACACTTGAAATGACAACGTGGGGACAAGCTAAAATTGGAGATCGGGTCAATTTGGAAATTGATCAACTTGCTCGTTATGCTGCAAAACTTTTTGCTTTAAAAAGAGAAGATGAATAAACCAACACTCTATTGATCGTTTTCAGAATTTTATACTTTATAACTTTGATTTTTTTGATTCGTTTTTTGTGGAATTCCATTATGATGAAAGAGATAGGTAAAAAGCCTCACGTATTGATTGTTGAGGCACGTTTTTATGAGGGGATTTCTGATGCACTTTTGAGAGGTGCAGTGAATACTTTGCAAAAAGCTGAAGCAAGTTATGATGTTGTAACGGTTCCTGGAGCATTAGAAATACCAAGTGCAATAGCTTTTGCTGAACAAAACAAGATATCGTATGATGGTTATGTTGCTCTTGGTTGTGTTATTCGGGGTGAAACATATCACTTTGAAATTGTTGCTAATGATTCTTGTCGTGCATTGATGGATTTAACTGTTCATCAGCACTTGGCTATTGGAAATGGTATTTTGACTGTTGAAAACGAAGAACAAGCATGGGTGCGTGCAAAACTAGATGATAAAAATAAAGGTGGTTTTGCGGCTGAAGCTGCTTTATGTATGATCGCTCTAAAAAAGAGATTTGGAGATAATCGTTAAATATGGCTGATATAAAAAGCAGACATTTTCCGCGTTCAGCCAATAAACGTGGAGCAGCAAGACTCGCTGCAGTTCAAGCACTCTATCAAATGGATATCGTGGGTTCGGGGGTGATGGAAACGGCAGCTGAGTATGAGGCTTATCGTTTGGGAAAAGATATTGATGGAGATCAATATCTTGAAGCTGATTTTCAATGGTTTTTGGCTATTATAACGGGTGTTGTAAAAGATCAAAAGCAGCTTGATCCGCTGCTTCATCAACAGCTTTCTGCAGAGTGGTCTCTTTCACGTCTTGATTCTATATTGCGAGCAATTTTACGAGCAGGTTTATGGGAGTTGATCAACCGTAAAGATGTTCCCGTTGCGGTTGTCATGAATGAGTATGTTGACATAGCAAAGGCGTTTTTTGAAGGTGATGAGCCAAAACTTGTTAATGCAGTTCTTGACAGTATGGCAAAAAAAGTTCGCCTCTAAGAGTTACAAATCCCCCTATTATAGATCTGATATTATCAGACCTATAATATTGAAACGGTATGCAGACTATATAATTTAGTTATGGGGTGGCAAATTCGCAGGGCCTTTTATAATTTGAATTAAGAAAGGATGTTCTTTCGTTACAGTTGGCGTTGTTTGTGTAATAAAATCAAATACTTGACCGTCTTGTAATCCGTAATTTGCAACTTTTGCAACCTGATTATTTTTATTGAAGTAAATGGCTAAAACTTTGCGATCAATAATCTTTGTTTTCATAAACTGCATCCCACGATAACGTGTCTGTGAGATGTAATAAAAAACTTCATTATCATATTTTGTTTTTAATGAAGGGGTCCCTAAAGTTAAAAGAACTTGCTCTTGACTTGAGCCAATAGAGATAGAACTTAGAGCATTTTTATCAAGAACATAGCCCTCTCTATAAATTTGGCTCGAACCTGAAGAATCAAGAAGGCTACACCCAGCAAGCATTCCTATGCTTGCTATTGATAGACCAATCAATAATTTACGTTTGATTAAGGCTATTATGTGAGGCATTTGAAACAATGGTATCTCCTTTTTATACTGAGATGTAGGACAAGAAGGCAACCTCAAGTTTTTTCTAATTTTAACTTAATCTACCGTAGCTTACACTGAGTTTCCCTGTTATAAAGCAAATTATGCCATATAGAATTTCTTTAGAAAAGAAAAAAATGCATAAATACTTGAGATAAATAAAAACATAGTGCTTTACGCGTTTTTATGTTTGGGAGTTGTCAATGAATGTTCAAAATGTTCCTCAAATGACATTTGCTTTGGCTTATCCAATATCTGTACGTTCTCTACCTGCTAAAGGTATAAGGGTTCATTTTTGTGCAAACAAAAAAGAATGTACACATTTAGCCCAGAACCATGATTTAATTGAAGTAAAATCTTGTGAGGGAAAATTCCATATTTTCCCGTGGAAAAAACGCGGAGTGCGTATAAAAGGTCTGTTGCAAGCGCGTATACTACAGTTATGTGTTGTTACATTGGAACCATTAGAAAATATCCTTTGTGAAAATATTGAGGTTGTTTTTGTTCCTGAAGATTCAAATTTGATGAAGCCCCAAATATCAGAGGATACAGGGGAATTGTTTTTAGATGTGGGGGGGCTTGATACTCCTGAAGTGTTTTATGATGATAAAATTGATATTGGCGCAATCATGGAAGAGTTTTTTGAGTTGTCTATTAATCATTATCCACGTAAAGAAGGGATAAAGATGAATATGGGTGAAAATTTAGAAGAAGCAGAGCGAAAATTCTCTCCATTTTCTGTTTTGAAAAATTGGAAGTGATTGTAGAAACATACAAAAAATATCTATTGTATGCTAAACGGTATTTTCTGCGGAGCGATTTTCGCAAGATGTGCTGTGTGAGTATTCAGGAGCCAAAAATCATAATATGTATTTAAAGATGTAAATGAAAAGATGTGGGATATGCAAGCGTGATTAGAATTTCTGTGGATGTCATGGGCGGTGATTACGGTCCAGAAGCAGCTATTGCAGGAGCAGCAATTGTACAAAAATATTTATCAAATATTTATTTTCTATTTTATGGAGTAGAGGAGGCTGTTCGTCCGGTTTTAAAAAAATATCCCTGTTTGGATTCTGTATCGCGCTTTTGCCCTACAGAAAGTTATACACGCATGGATGAAAAGCCAAGCCAAGCACTTCGTAATGGACGTGGTAAATCATCAATGTGGTACGCCATTGAAGCGGTAAAAAATGGTGAAGCTGATGCTTGCATTTCTGCTGGTAATACGGGTGCACTCATGGCCATGTCTTATTTTTGTTTGAAAATGCTTGCAGAGGCTGAACGTCCTGGTATTGCGGGTATCTGGCCAACACTGCGCAGTGAGAGTATTGTTTTAGATATTGGAGCAACAATTGGTGCCTCTGCTAGTCAGTTGGTTGATTTGGCGGTTATGGGAGCAGGTATGTTTCGCGCTTTATATCACACTGAAAGACCAAGTGTTGGGCTTTTAAATGTGGGGGTGGAAGAGGTTAAAGGACTTTATGAAATAAAAAAAGCAGGAATGATATTGCGTGAAGTGCAATTAGAAGGATTGGAATATAAAGGATTTGTTGAGGGCAATGACATTGGAAAAGGAACAGTCGATGTTGTTGTGACAGAGGGGTTTTCTGGTAATATTGCTTTAAAAACCGCAGAAGGAACCGCGCGACAGATAGGAGAGATTTTAAACTCTGCAATGCGCAGTTCTTTTTTAACATCTCTTGGTTATTTTTTATCACGGGGTGCTTTTCGTATACTGAAACATAAAATGGATCCTGATAGGGTGAATGGAGGAGTTCTTTTAGGTTTGAATGGTGTTGTTATAAAAAGTCATGGCAGTGCTAATGCTAATGGCTTTGCTTCTGCTATCCGCGTTGGTTATAAAATGGTTAATAATGGACTTTTACAAAAAATAACGGCTGATTTACGGCGATTTCATGAAAATAAAGCAACACTTTTTGACCAAGAAGATGAAGCGGTGATGAATGGAGAGTCCTTATGATAAGCTCTTATAATAGAAATAAAAAATTTGAAGAAAAGGTAAGAGCTGAATGATTCGGTCAATTATACGTGGTGTAGGAAGTGCTTTGCCGAAAAGAAGTTTATCAAATGATGAGATTGCAAAGTTTGTTGAAACGTCAGATTCATGGATTGTTCAGCGTACAGGAATACGCCAACGTTATATTGCCAGTGAAAATGAAACAACTGTTTCTTTAGGAGTTGAGGCTGCGCAAGCAGCACTTACAAATGCTGGTTTAACAATAAAAGACATCGATTGTATTATTTTAGCAACGTCCACCCCGAATCGTACTTTTCCTGCTTCTGCTGTTGAAATTCAGCATGCTTTGGGAATGAGCCATGGATTTGCTTTTGATATTCAAGCTGTTTGCTCTGGTTTTATTTTTGCTTTAACAACAGGAGATTCTTATTTACGGTGTGGAGGGGCTAAAAGAATTTTAGTTATTGGATCCGATACATTTTCTCGAATTTTAGATTGGGAAGATCGTACGACATGTGTTTTGTTTGGTGATGGTGCTGGTGCTGTTATTTTGGAAGCACTAGAAACTGAGGGTGATATTGCTTTTGAGCGTGGTATATTGTCTGCGAAATTGCGCTCTAATGGTGCTTATATAGATAAGCTATATGTTGATGGTGGACCTTCAACAACACAAACGACAGGCTATTTGCGTATGGAAGGACGAGAAGTTTTTAAATATGCTGTTGGTATGATAACGGATGTGGTTGATGATTGTTTTGCAGCTGCAGGTATGGATTCTTCACAACTAGATTGGTTTGTACCTCATCAGGCTAATAAGCGCATTATTGAAGCATCTGCTAAAAAGCTGGGAATTTCACTAGATAAAGTTGTGATTACCGTTGATCAACATGGTAATACGTCTGCTGCATCAGTTCCGTTGGCTTTAACAACAGCTGTTTGCGATGGAAAAATAAAAGAAGGAGATCTTATCATGTTAGAAGCCATGGGAGGTGGATTTACATGGGGAGCAATTCTTATTCGTTGGTAAATTATGGCTACTTGACCATATTTCAAGAAAACGTATAAGTCATTTTGTAATTTTTAATATTTTAATAGGTGGTTATAATGACAAGTAAGACAGTAACGCGTGCAGATTTAGCGAGCGTAGTTTGTAAAAGAGTGGGCTTGTCACATACTGAATCAGCAGCTTTAGTCGAATTGGTTTTGGATGAGATTTGCAACTCACTTGTAAGAGGTGAAGCGGTTAAATTATCTTCTTTTGCAACTTTTCAGGTTCGCAGTAAAAATGAACGTGTTGGACGCAATCCAAAAACAGGTGTTGAAGCACCGATTCCGCCGCGACGTGTTGTGACGTTTAAGGCTGCCAATGTCCTTAAACAGAGAATTTTAGATTCGCATCGTGCAAAACAGAAAAAATGATATCTCATAAATAAATGCCATGGTATGTTTGGTATTTGTTAAAGAAATGTATAAAATAAGGGTCTTTATTTTTTAGAAAAAGACTGGTGAGTAAGGTATCAATGATGGTCTTATTTTTGACTAATCTTGTTGAGAAATTGAGACAGAATGAGTCATTGTGAAGTAATTTATTTTGTTTTAAATAAGGTGTTACAAAATGGATAAAAGCTCTGATGCTTTTCGCACAATTAGCGAAGTAGCGGAGTTATTGGAGCTTCCGCAGCATGTCTTAAGATTTTGGGAAACACGTTTTAGGCAGATTAAACCAATGAAACGTGGGGGAGGAAGGCGCTATTATCGTCCGGTCGATGTTGATTTGCTCAATGGTATTAAGCAGTTACTATATGATCAGGGTTATACGATAAAAGGTGTGCAACGCCTTTTGAAAGAAAATGGTGTTGCTTTTGTGACTGCATTGGGTAATGGTGATCTTGATGCTATGAATGTGGTCATAGAGAAGAAACATGCAGGACAAACTTCTGAAAATGCTAGCAATAAGCCTAAGAAATCTTCTTTTGGGCTTTTGAGTTTCATGAGGAATGAGGGAGAAACATCTGTCGGTTCTGTGAATCTTTACAAAGATAAAACTGATAAAGCATTGTTACAAGAAATTCTGTTTGAACTCATTGAATGTAAGCGTGTTCTTGATAGAGCACGATAATAATATTTTTTTATTTTATATGTGTTTCGTAGATATTTAGATGTTTTATGGATGTGCACAGAATTTTATACGTTCAACGAGTAGTCATATATCGTATGTGTATATTTAACGAGTTTTTCATTTGGTAAAACATGAAGAAGAGAAAGAATAAACGCTGAGTTTTGCCATTTTTTTTGATTTGGCTTTATAAAAATTAAGGCAATATCTCATCAGTGTAGATTGCGGGATGTAGAATGCCATTAGCTTACCAATTCATGTGCTTGTTTTAAAGAGATGTTTCTTAAGGCTTCTTAATCTTATTTTACCATAATGCCTCGTGAATGATTAATGGTAAACTCGTTGAGTACCGTTATTTTTATACTTATGAAGGTTCAAGTCGGCATCATCATTATAATTATAGCCTGTTCTCAATGACTGCAACAATTCTTAGCACTTTAGGCGGTTCATTGTAGGCATTTTAAAAGTCCTTTCTCAATAATTTTTATCCACGCACTCATTCCGCTTGTTTCGTGCAAGCAAATGATTTTGATAGATTCAACATAAACATATTAAAAATAAGAGAAGCCTATGATATTCGAAACCTTATTTAATATGAATAACGATATATTATCATTATAAATCAATATCTTGTCCTTTTTATAAGGGCTTATCTTACGAATAAGAAATATCATTGTTCAGCTAATTTTACATATTTTTTATTAATAAATATAATCTTGTTTTCAGTTTTCTTGCTTGATGTTTCTATAATTATTGTAATGATCTATCCATGATAATAGCAGAATTTTTTCATTATAAAGGTAAAAGATTAATGTTATTATTAATATTCAATTGTCTATGATTTTTGCATTTAAACAGCTCATAGCTTATATTCAACTTTTTCACCAATCCACCTTGTAGAGAAAGAGCACGTTATTCTTTCTGGTGACAGGTCATTGTGCATGAAACAAAAACACACTACAATATCAAATTATTTCATTTTGTACAAAAACTGAAAATTTATAGTAAAAAATTAACGTATTACCATCTTCCGTGATATTATGCATTTATTACACGTTGCAAATCTGGAGGTGTTGCTTCATTTGAGAGTTGTTTAATCACATCTTCTACAGATAAAAGGGTTTGATTTGTACTTCCTAAGCGGCGCATATTTACGCTGTTTGTTTCAGCTTCACGTTTGCCACATACCAAAATTACGGGGACTTTTTGTAAAGAATGTTCTCGTATTTTATAGTTAATTTTTTCATTGCGGAGATCTATTGTTGCGGAAAGCCCAACAGCTTTAAGTTTTGCTGTTATTTTTTGGGCATATTCATTTGCTTCGGATGTAATTGTTGCAACAACAATTTGTTCAGGAGCAAGCCAAAGTGGCATATGTCCAGCAAAATTTTCAATTAATATACCAAGAAAACGCTCCATTGATCCAAAAATAGCACGGTGGATCATAACAGGCTGACGTTTTTCTGAATCTTTATCAATATAGAATGCACCAAAACGTTCAGGGAGATTAAAGTCTATTTGTGTTGTTCCACATTGCCATTCACGACCGATAGCATCCTTTAATGTATATTCAAATTTTGGACCATAAAATGCTCCTTCACCTGGAAGGATGCTTGTTTTGATTTGTCCTGCAAATTTTGTTTCAATCGTTTTAAGGACAGATTCCATGATACTTTCTGCATGATCCCATAATGCATCAGATCCAACTCGTTTTTCTGGACGGGTTGAAAGCTTAAGACTAATTTCTTTAAAACCAAAATCGGCATAAGTTGATAAAATAAGATCATTAATACTGAGACATTCATCGGCTAATTGTTCATCAGTACAAAAAATATGCGCATCATCTTGTGTAAAACCACGCACACGCATAAGACCATGTAAAGAGCCTGAAGGCTCATAACGATGAACAAGTCCAAATTCAGCAAGTCTAATAGGCAAATCACGATAAGATTTTAAACCATGTTTAAAAATTTGCACATGACCAGGGCAGTTCATTGGTTTAAGGGCATAAACATTCCCATGATCTGAATCTTCTTCTGCTGAAATTACTTTGAACATATTCTCCTTATACCAACCCCAATGGCCAGATATTTCCCAGAGTGACCTATCGAGAACTTGTGGTGCATTAACTTCAGCATATTGATGATCATCAAGGCGTCTACGCATATAGCTGATCAAATTTTGGAACATTTTCCAACCTTTTTTGTGCCAAAAAATCATTCCTGGCCCTTCTTCTTGAAAGTGAAATAAGTCCATTTCACGTCCCAAGCGGCGATGATCACGTTTTTCAGCTTCTTCTAGCATATGGAGGTAGGCTTTTAAGTCATTTTCATTTGCAAATGCTGTTCCATAAATTCTCGTGAGCATTGGATTATTGGCATCGCCACGCCAATAAGCTCCTGCAACTTTCATTAATTTGAAAGCATTCCCAATTTGCCCTGTAGATTGCATGTGCGGTCCGCGACAAAGATCAAACCACTCCCCTTGATAATAGATTTTTAAATCTTGATTTTCAGGAATGCTATCAATAAGTTCAACTTTATAAAATTCCTTTTTCTCAGAAAAAACTTTTCTTGCTTTTTCATGAGACCAAATTTCTTTTCTAAAAGGTTTATTGCGTTGGATAATTTCACGCATTTTCTTTTCAATGACGGTGAGATCATCTAATGTGAAAGGTTGTTGGCGTGCAAAATCATAATAGAATCCGTTCTCAATGACAGGACCTATTGTTACTTGCGTTTCAGGAAAGAGCTCTTGCACTGCTTCAGCAAGGACATGGGCGCAATCATGCCTTATGAGCTCAAGAGCGCGTGAATCTTCTCGGGTAATAATCTCTACTTGACCAGATTGTCCCAATGGATCCGATAAGTCTCGCGTGATACCATCAAGACTATAGGCGACTGCTTTTTTTGCAAGTGATTTAGAAATAGATTCTGCTAATTCCAAGCCTGTCATTTCAGCGGGGTAATTACGTTTTGAACCATCGGGAAAAAAAAGAGAAATAGAGCAAGACATAAAAACACCCTTTTAATCCAATTCCGCTAACGATTGCGGATGGTTTCGTGAAAATTGAGTAAAAAGCTTATAGACTAATTTTTTATCAATACATGTGAAAAAAGAAAAGGATTATTTGTTGTGTTTGTCAGAAATTTTCCAGTAACGCCAAGGTTTATAAAAACAGCAAGAATTTCCAAGCGATGGAGGGACTGGATCAAAGCCATCTGTTCCAAAGGGCCCACAACGCATGATACGAAAGAGTCCCATCCATGCACCAGCCCAAAGCCCATGGCGTGCAATCGCTTCATATGTATATTCTGAACAAGTCGGGGCATGGCGACATTGATTGCCTATAAGGCTCGAAAGTGTTATTTGATAGAACCGTATTAAGAAAATACCCAATAATCGTCCGGGTGTTTTTTGCCAAGTGCCTGTGTAATTCCGAGTCAACTTTTTTTGTCTAGATTGTGATTTGAACATTTATTTTTCTTCAATTTTTTGAATGCAGTCTATCGTTGCATCAAAGGGTAGTAGTGTTGCTGCATGGCGCACTTTATAGTCTTTAATGGGCTGTAAGCAAGAAAAATCCTCAAATGGAGCTTGAGGAGAAGGGCCATTTTGCGTTAGCATTTGGTAGATAACTTCACGCAATATTTTAAGATCTTGAGTTGTTTGTCCGATGATATGAGATGCTAAAAGTGAAGCTGAAGCTTGCCCTAGCACACATGCATGTATTTCGTGAGCAAAATCGGTAATAATACTATTTTCCACTTTTAAATCTACAGTGATTGTCGAACCACAAAGGTGTGCATGTTTTCTTGATGTTGCATCAGGATTATTAAGACGCCCAATTTTGCCTATATGTGCAGCATATTTAAGTATTTTATCATTATAGATAGTATCAATCATGCGCTATTGCCTGAAATTTTGAAAGTCGTGATTGTTTAAACTTTTAATTCGCTTATATAGAGATTATACAAAATGAGATAGGTATGGAGCAAATGCTTTGTATAGAGTAAGCTTGGAGTTTTTGAATGCGTAATGTTGTTAAAGAAGACGCAAATTTATCTGAAGAAAAGCGTCCGAGTATTGAAAAGGTGGAAGAAGCGATTCGTACATTACTCTTATGGATAGGGGAAAATCCAAATAGAGAAGGGCTTTTAGATACTCCAAAACGTATAGCCAAGGCATATCGCGAGCTTTTTAATGGTTATAGTCAATCGGTTAAAGAAACCTTAGGTACAGTTTTTGAAGAGGTTTCAGGATACAATGAAGCCGTAATCGTAAAGAATATACCTTTTTATTCACACTGTGAGCATCACATGATCCCAATTATTGGGAAAGCACATATAGCATATCTTCCTAATGCAAAAATTGTTGGTCTTTCAAAAATTGTACGTGTTGTAGATATTTTTTCTCGTCGTTTACAAACTCAAGAAGCTATGACAGCGCAAGTGGCTCACGCGTTAAAAACGTATCTGAAGCCTCATGGTGTAGCAGTATTGATTGAGGCTGAGCACATGTGTATGGCTATGAGAGGAATCCAAAAACAGGGCTCTACAACAATTACAAAAAACTTTCATGGTTATTATGAAAAAGATCAAGCGGCACAAGCACATTTTATGACGATGGTTCAAAGGTCATAGTAAAGCCCATATTTCTCGTAATCTTTATTAAGTTATAAAGCATCCGGATAAAATAAATTATGAGAAAAAGAAAATTGGCTTGTACCTTTCTTTATGATTTGTTAAAGGCTAAAAACCAAGATTTTTTCTTTCCACGTGCGGTCGTGGCGGAATTGGTAGACGCGCAGCGTTGAGGTCGCTGTGGGGCAACCCGTGGAAGTTCGAGTCTTCTCGACCGCACCAGTTAGCAGTGAGTCTCTCCATAATGAGATGAAGTTATGTTAGAGAGAGGGGATTTATAGGCATTATAGAAAAATCTTTTTTGTATGTTATTTGTTGGTGTGTTGCCAATAATGTTTCGTTTTTTATTACTTTATCTATGCATTTGAAATGTTATATTTTTATAAGGTGGGGTGAAGTTGCAGTGAGAAGTATAATGATTCTGAGATATTTAACACTTCTTATTTGTATTTCTTTATTATCAGCGTGTAGTGATTCACGTGCTGTACTTTGGCATGGGGTGCATGCAACACCTTCTATGACTGCCGTAGAAAGGGAAGTTGAAGGGAAACCAGTTTCTCCAAAAGCCGTCGTTCCAGTGTATGTTGCAACAAGTCGTATGATGCAAAATAATTACGCTCAACCTTATGGTGCAGAGCGATCAAATAAAGTTCATTATAATCGCGTTGACGTAGGAATTCCTCAGCAACATGTAAAGGGAGTTGTTGAAATAAATGCCTATAAACCTACGCATGATAAGTATTTTGCAGCAGTAGCATTGCAAAAATACGATAATAAAGAACAGTTTAAACAGCAATTAAATGCTGCTTTAGCAAAAAAGCCAAAAGGAAAAAGAGAAATTTTTCTTTTTATCCATGGGTATAATAATAATTTTGCAGATGGTACATTTCGTACAGCACAGTTTACACACGATTATTCTTTAAATGTTGTCGCTGTGCATTATTCTTGGCCTTCGGCCGGATCAGTTCCTCTTTATATTTATGATCGTGACAGTGCTAATTTTGCCCGTGACGGATTGATAGAGCTTTTAACACTTATTAGTGAAACCAATGCTGATCAAATTTCGGTTATTGCACATTCTATGGGCAATTTTGTTATAATGGAAGCATTTAGAACGTTAGCGTTACAGGGAAAATATAAGCCTATTCGTCGTATTACAAGTTTATTAATGGCTGCACCAGATATTGATGTTGATGTATTTGAGCGCCAACTTAATGATATAAAAAAACTTCCGCAGCCAACCGCTATTTTAGTATCCAGAGCGGATAAAGCTCTTGCGGTTTCAGGACGTCTTACGGGTGGACATCATCGTGTGGGCGATGGCTCAGATATTGAAATGTTGCGTAAAAATGGAATAGCTGTTCTTGATTTTTCTCATGTGGATGGGGGAGCACACAATGTCTTTGCATCTTCGCCAACGTTGATGGCTCTTTCTCGAGAAGGTTCTTTGGCTTCCACAATTATGCAAGGTACAGAATTGTCACCTAGTCAAGCCCTTCTTGCTGATGGTAGTAGTGTGTTGGAAAAAACAACACATCTTATCCTTTATACACCTGTACGTTTTCTCTCTCCACGGATTCCACGTTGATCGTGAAAAGAGAGAAGGGGCTCCATCGAATAATGTATTGGAGGTAATATTTTTTAGCACTTTCTTTAGAATGGTCTTGTAAAATGAAAAATAAATAGCGGGATGAATGTAAAAAACAGTCATTAGGTGAGTTTGTGATGATTGCACGGAAACGCTATGTTAATACGCCTACAGTTGTTGATTATTTGTCTCATTCCGCAATTAAGTTATTAGACATTCATGCTATGCTTGTGAAGGTGAGAAAAGGTGATATGGGGGAAAAACCAAATTTATTGCGTCAAATTGATTCTACAAAAAAACAGTTAGATGAGATAAGCCATGCTCTTATTTTAGAATATCGTAAACGCCAAGAAAATGAGCGTTTTTTAAAACAAATTCTGCTATCCATTTCTGATCAACTTTTTGCACTTAATAATGGTTTTAAGGAAACAGGACGTCTTTTTTTTCAAGAAGTTAGAATACTTCAATCTCAGATGCAATGTTTATATGAGGGAAAGGAGAGGCTGCATTTGTTGAATAGCCAAGAATCTTTTTGTTCTCCGTCAAAGATTGATGAAGTCATTAAACAGTTACAAAAAGCACGAGAAAAGCTTATTCTTGAAAGCCCACATCTCTTTGAAAAAAGCACAAAAGCTAAACAATAAAAGTTCTTTAGTTGAGCAGATAGATAATTTGAATTTTACAGCAAAAACGCTGTTAAATAGAAGGCTATAACCTTTTTAAAGCAAATTCTTTTCTTTAATAAATGAAACACATGCCTTATATCTTTGCTAAAGTTAAGGCTGATGAATTAGGTGGCTTTATTGAAAAAAATGTTTGTGGAAAGAATTTTACAAAAAACTTTCTGATTCTTTTAATAATAGTCCGCCGGATAATTTTACCAATGTTATGAAGTTGTTAGTATATTCATTAGAAACTTAAACTTTGGTAGAAATTAGCTGAATTTAAAGCATTAAAAAGAAGTTTGATAAAAATAACATGTTTTGTAAATTCACGTTCACCTCTACCTTCTCTTGAATTTAAAAACACTCGGAAAATGAATAAGCTACACGTAATTAAAAAAACATATGGTGCCCCCAGAGAGCGAATCAGGCTTTAGCAACAAGATTCAAAGTATATAAAGATGTGTAAGGGCGTATTGATGTCTATAGCTTTTTATGATTCAATAAAAAAAGTAAGTATTAAAGAAAAAATCTCAAATCAGAAAT
Source organism: Bartonella sp. AP280QHHD (assembly GCF_042196125.1). Lineage (NCBI taxonomy): Bacteria > Pseudomonadati > Pseudomonadota > Alphaproteobacteria > Hyphomicrobiales > Bartonellaceae > Bartonella > Bartonella sp. AP280QHHD. The sequence continues at coordinate 99,607 of NZ_JBHIPQ010000013.1, forward strand.
TAAAGGTGGTCTAAAAGGTGGACCCAAAAAGGTGGACGAGCAATGCTTGAAAAGGTGGACGAGAGGGGACGTTAAGTGAGGGCGATTCATCGGTTATCAGCATCATTCGTAAAGACGTCCTCGCAGGGTAAATATTGTGACGGGGCGGGGCTATGGTTGAATGTTCGAAAAGACAATAGCTCTTGGTTTTTTCGCTATACGCACTACAATAAGCGCCGTGAAATGGGACTTGGTCCTGTTACAAAACTCTCTTTAAAAGAAGCGCGTGAGCTTGCTAGGCATTATAGTGATATTCTTAAAGAAGGCAATGATCCTATTGTCTTTCGAGAACAGACTATTTTAAAACAGCAAAGCAATATGTTTCAAGAAATTGCAAAAGCGGCTTTTGAAAGCAAAAAAGCAGAGTTGAAAAATGAAGGTAAAAACGGCCGCTGGTTTTCTCCACTAGAGTTGCACGTTATTCCACACATAGGTAATTTACCTATAGAAAAATTAACAGCCAATATTATTCGCAATGTTCTCTCACCCCTTTGGCATGAAAAAGCAGACACAGCGCGAAAAGCGCTTAACCGTATCAATATTTGCTTGAAATATGCTGCTGCTCTTGGTTTAGATGTTGATCTACAGGCTTGTATGAAGGCACGCGCGCTTTTAGGAAAACCACGTGCGACATCAACAAATATTCCTGCTATGCCATGGCAAGAGGTTCCGGCATTTTATCAAAGCTTGGATGATAAGATCCTTTCAAATTTAGCACTGAAGCTCTTGATTTTGACTGGAGTACGGTCATATCCATTGCGCTATTTGCGTCTTGAACAAATAGATAAAGATATATGGACGATACCCAAAGAAAATATGAAGGGCATTGTAGGAAAGGTTTCAGATTTTCGAGTACCATTGAGTAATGAAGCTTTAAAAGTGATTGAAAAGTCTCTTCCCTTTGAAAAAAATGGTTTTCTCTTTTCTGGTCTTACAGGCAACCCCATTTCTGATGCCACCATGGCAAAGTATATGACAGTTTGTGGTTTGACTTATCGTCCCCATGGTTTTCGTTCAAGCTTACGGGATTGGATAGCAGAAACAACGTCAACACCTTTTGAGATTGCCGAAACTGTTCTTGCGCATTCAGTTGGGAGTTCAGTGACAAAAGCTTATATGCGGACAGATTTTTTAGAACAACGACATGCTCTCTTGGAGCAGTGGGCTGCATTTATAACGGGAGCGACTTGACAATATGTCAACATTGTATCTATTATCGAATTAGGTGCCTCAAAAACACCTTAAACCATAAGCGGATTGGTTACCGAAATAATCAGTCTTCTATACATTAAAGACTTTGACTCATTATATGCTACATGCGTATAATAATATTGTCGGGTGTGGTTACGCTATACAATACCCTTGCGGGAAAAGTGTAACGACGGACTTATGGCCGTGTTTTTGAGCACCCGGCACTCTTTTATTGAGTGTCAATCAAAAACGTCTAACCATAAGGAATTCATTATGAACACACTTATTAAAATTACGGAAAATGTTGCTAACGACGCAGCAGTTCAGACTATGTCTAGTCGTGAGATCGCTGAGTTGTGTGGTAAAAGACATGACCATGTCATGCGTGATATCAAGCAAATGCTAGGAGAATTAAACTCTGAAAGTACTGCCCCCAAATTTGGGGTGAGTGAATTTACAGGGTTATACAAAGATTCCACAGGTCGCACTCTTCCTTGCTATAACCTACCCAAGCGCGAATGTTTAATACTTGTATCTGATTACAGTACTGCTTTACGAGCAAAAATAATTGACCGCTGGCAAGAATTGGAAAAACAAGTAGCAACACCACAAGTTGACTACTCCAAACCCGAAGCATTACTTGGTGTTTTGAATCACCTACAAAGTCAAATTGAGCAGAAAGACCATGTTATTGCCGAATTGACTCCAAAAGCAGAGGCTTTAGAAGGTCTAAAACGCTCTGATGGATTGTTTGGTCTTATTGAAGCAGCAAAGATGTTAGAGGTACGACCAAAGGATTTAACCGATTACTTACGTAAACATGATTGGGTCTATCTGCGTGCTCCAAGGGCGCCACTGTTACCTTATCAGGACAAGATCAAGAAAGGATTTATGGATTGTCCTGCTATTACCATTCAAAGACCTGATGGTACAGAAAAAGTGCTCCCTTCAACAAAAATTACATCCAGAGGATTGGCATGTTTGAGAGAACAAATCCATGGAGGTGTACAATGAATACCAGTGTCGATTTTTATGTGATTTGTGGATAGCGTTGTCTCAGTTTGTCAATTGTGAATACGTAGATGACAAAAACTGTAGTGACTTGGTTGACATCATGGGGGTAGTAGAAAAAGCTTTGATTTTAAAACTTCAAGATGAAATTCCAAATATTACAAAGATTCTAGCAGTTTTAACGGATTTTGGAGATTCAGAGCTGCCCCATAGAATGGATTCTTTGTTGCGAGCTTATGATCCGAGTTTGCAGAAGTCTGTCACGAAAGCGGCTTAGTTTTAAACACGATTCATCTCCCCATTTCAAAAGTGGGGAGGGGATAAAGCTTTCAGTTTCTGGTTAGCCACTGTTTTAAATGTGCGAAGATATTGTCTATCGCATCTAAAAATTAAACCTTTAATCTAGAAATAAATGCTTCATTCCTTAATTTTGCATCCTGCAATAAATCATTCCATTCTATTATTTCAACGGATCCTCGAAAATCACCTTGTAGAAGATTAGTTCTCCCTCGCCCATTAGCTGTTTTCTGCCATGTCGACGTTTGCGTTTTAAGTTCACCTTCTATATCGGCAATAATATAACAATAAAAAACACACTGCTCTGAAATCTTTATTTTCTTATTATCAAATGTCTTTATACTTTTTCCTTTAAGTTTATTGAGGTATTTGTTTATTTGTTCCATGGGGGTGTAACCCGCTTTATATTTTTTCTGACCTAGTCTTTTAAACTCCACTAACATTAGCCTGTCCAAATCTGTATCAAGACGACCTTCAAGTCCTAGGGCATATAATTGATCATAACATAATAAATCAGTACGATCTTTTTCTGTACTATCCTTCACATTTTTTTTGATAGGCACGTCCGAAGCGAAGTATTTTGTAAATGTTAATCGCTCATCAATAATCCATAAATCATGCGTTAAATTTTTCTGAGATTCAGGATCATCGCCCCGAACACGCATTGGACAAATAAGTTCATGCAATGTTTTCTCTAGATGCGGGACTTCTTGACCATTAACATTTTTCTTAACCTCTATTATTAATTCTCCTAAAATATCAAGTATAACTTTACGACGTATAACATACTCTGCTAACTGTCTTGTTTCTTCATCTTTAACTTCTTTTGCAAGTTCAGACACTGTTTGGGAAAAGCTGTATGTGTTAGTATTCCCTTTAGTAATTTCATGGTATATGTTTTCAATTCTCTTATTTTGATTTTTTTCTCTTCGAAGCTTATGAATAGCCAGTATCTTAACAAAGTCTTCTGTATCCTTTGCAGATTTAGGAAGTTTTTCTAATAGTTTTTCATAACTATCAAAACAATAGGAAGGATGGGTTTTACAGAACTTTTTTAATTCATCTAAACGTGCTCTTTCATATTCCTCATTTTCTGGAGCAAGAACGCTATCTACAATATTGTTAGCAACGGAACGTAAAATATTGTTCAATATTTTATTTTTAAAAGAAAAATGCGTTCTTTCTTGATTAACTCTATCATCTAAATACTGACCACTTATGCAACCATGATACACTAGCCCTTGGTCTCCAAATTTTCCGAAACCAATAAGGTTATCGATGCTTTCAGTAGTCACAGTACGATCATGTGCGAAAAGATGTAGATAGTGGTTCTTCCCTTTAAAGTTAAGGTTAGCATCCGCCATACAAATAAAATTACGAATTTTTAATAAACCAAAATCTGCGGTTTCAAGTGTAATCTCTCCCCTATTTTCTACTAAATATTTTTTAACTTTCTGCGCTAAATTGACAGACATCTGATCATCACGAAAAGTTATTTGAGGAAGTTGTTCTAAAATTAAATCTGAAAAAAATGTGCCCCAATATGATCGATAATTTCTTCAGTTTCGCGTGGAAAATGTTTTTGGTACGCTACATCTCTTAAACCGGTAAAAATAATTTCTGTTCCGGTTACTTCTTGATTAATAAGAGGTATTTTTGAATGATCAAGAATCTGATTTTCCTCTTCCAAACAAAATGTAAAGCTTCTCTGGTAAAGCTGATCTTCTTCAAGGAATACACTTTTAACTCGTATTTTCTTAAAGGCATCCAACCATAGCAGCCGCCCAACTCCTTTTCCTCCTTTTTCTAATTTAAAATTAGTATCTACAGTGCAAAAAGCTTGAAAGTGCTCATCATCCAATCCTACACCATTATCTTTAACTATAATTTCAAGTGTTTCATTTTTATCTATATCTTTGATTTCTATATCTATGTTACCCGCGCTTTTGTAATCTTCTTGCTTAGAATCTTCAAGCGCGTGAATAGCGTTGCTTACCGCTTCAAAAACAGGCTGCAAAGCTTCCATTTCAGTGGACGGTTTAGGAAAACGACAAACTCTTCCAGCAAGATTCTCTTTCATAGAAAACTTTTCAGTTTTATTCTTTTCTTGTTTTTGAACTGCGACGTTTTCCATAATTATTCCCACCTTTTTAGCCGATAATATTACGAAATATACCTATTAAACGCACGTATATTAACAATTTGTTATTATTATAGAACAAATTTTTAATTCTTTGAAATCCACTGTTTTAAATGTGCAAAGATATTGTCTATCACCTCCATGAGACGAGCAAAATTAAGAAACCATTTGCTAAAGAATTTCGTGCGTCTCAGAGTATGTTTAGAGTCGGATATTTGGTTTTTGTGTAAAAATACTTACTAATGCATCCATAATACGTGAAAAATCAAGCGCTAGCAAGAGTATAATGAGTACAATCCATCTCGTATAACGTGACATCACTTTTATACTTTTGTAGGTCATGATAATTTCTTGAAGGATTTCTTTTTCTCCTTCTGTAAGCTCTGTATCGTCTTTTGTTTTTTTCTTAGCCATGTTTCCACCCACACACACGTTCGCCCTGCTTGTTATGCTTTAAGATATCTCTTGCTAAATTGGAACTGATGACGTTAACATCTTGCCTCTCTAAATAAATTGGCAACCAACCAACACAAGAGACATACTTATTTGTCCCGCAACCAACGAGAGAGAGCAGTACGCACATCAGTATCACTTTTCTGATTAACTTCATTTTCCACCTCCAGCCGTGTTGTTGCTGCTTTTAAGGTTTTTTCTGTTTGCTTTTGCTGTTCTGCCTTTTTTCCAAGGGTAAAAGCTTTTGCCAAAGCCATAAAAAAAGCGGCTAGAGCCGCGCCTATTAACAGCAGATTTCTTTTCATCCATAAGATCATAAACGGTGTTCCTGAAAACGTTTAGCAACAAAGAAAATGCCAGCACATGCGGCTAAAACCATAATGGTAGCAAATGCCCATTGCACTGGACCATTGCCTGCTAATAAGCCTCCAAGCCCTGAAAAAGAACCAATAACTGGTGCAAGAGCTTCAGCTTTAAAAAGTCCCGTTGGTGCTTGCGTTTCTACGGTTTGGTAGTTAGAGGAAACAAAAGCACCTTTCGCCCATAAGCCTGCTTCTGCTGCACGCCGGTGTGCGAGACCTTCAAGACGCTTACCGCCTGCTTTGGTCCATTTCTGTAGCTCGGCAGGGACAGCTTCATATTCACCTTGATTGAGCTTTTTTAACAGTGTCGAGTTACAAAAGGCTGTTGTTCCTACATTATAGCAAAAGGAGACTAAAGCCGCGAATTGTTCATCGGTTAAAGCAACTTGAACGGCTTGTTCAACGGCATTTTCAAATTGTCTTAAGTCTTGGCAAAGAAGTTCTTCTGCTTGTTTTTCGGTGATTGCCATACCTTTATGAACAAAAGGTTTTCCAGCATTGTTTGTATGTCCATAACCAATGGTCCACACTCCAATGGCATCTTTATAGGCATTGAGACGTAAACCTTCCCATTGTTTAATCAGTGCTAACCCTTCTGGTGATATTGTTCTCATGTATTGCTCCTATAAAAAAGCCCCACAAAAGGTGGGGCAGATTGATAGATTAAAATTGTAATTATTGCGTTTTATTAAAAGTGGTGTTTCATGTAACTTTTTTCTGTGTTATACGTTACATGAAACATAATGGAGATTTTGTTATGGCTACAATGCACGTTAATGAACGCGTTCAAAAACATCGCAACGCACAAAGAAAAGCAGGTTTGCGTTTAATGCAAATTTGGGTACCAGATACGCGTCAACCGAACTTTGCAGAAGAGTGCCGACGCCAATGTCGCTTAGTCGCAAAAATGGATAAAACAGATACATCTATGCAGTTGTTGATGGATCAATCTTTAATGGATGTTGATGGCTGGACAGAATGATGCGTGGATCTCTCGTCACAATAGCTATGCAAGGCGATTTTGGTAAACCAAGACCTGCGTTAATCATTCAAGCTAATCAATTCAGTGAGCATACAAGTGTAACGGTTTTACCCATTACTAGCACGCTTGTTGATGCGCCATTACTCCGCATTACGATTCAGCCAAACGCTAAAAATGGTTTGCAAAAACCTTCGCAAGTAATGATTGATAAGATTATGACGGTAAGATGTGACAAAATGAGTTCCATTTTTGGCTCTCTTCAAGCAAAGGAAATGCTGGAGATTGAACGTTGTTTGGCTGTATTTTTAGGAATAGTAAAATAAAAATAGTATTTCTTTTTATCATCATAAAATAGCTTTGTTTATCTATCTTCTTCATCCATATGGATGACGCCTTCACCTTCGTCATGTGAAGCGTTTGGTGGGGCGTTTGGATCAAGGGTATCATCCTTGTCTGGTGTTGTGTTTGCAACGTTTCCAGCCGCATCTTCTTGTGATGCATCAAAAAGTTCGCATTCTATTTTTGTGGTGTAACCACCCGTTTTATCAAGTTTGTGCTTAACACTTTTGATACGCCATTCTGCTGGAATATAGGGGCGGAAAGGGGGCTCTTGAACAAGTTTTGCTTCTGCTTGTACAAACGGATTACCTCCGATATCACATGAGAAAGAAGACTTACCGCGTGATGATTTATTGCGATAAGCAGCAATGGCTGCAACAGCCTCTGATTGGTTATGGTAGGTATATTTGAGTTCATGAAACGGTGCTTTGCCAACTTTGACTTCTTTTTTCTCAGATTCTTTTTCTGCTTTTTCCGATTCAGATGATGGTGCTCTGTCATTGTCATCCATATGGATAAAGTTTTCATCATCATCAATCTCTTCTGGTTCTCGTGCATCAGCCGCGGCTTTTTGGTCGTCTCCCACATCTGTTTCTAAGCCATTGGCTGCACCTGCTTCATCACGCGCACTGTATTTAAAATCCCAAGAGGTACAATGTTTCTCATGAATAACAATAACGGGGAGTGTTTCACCAGTGATAGCTTTGCCTTCCCCCCGTCTAGCCAAAACAAGCTTGCCATCAACGGGTTTTGCTACCGCATCATATTCTCCTGCGAGGCGTGCAGCAAAAGCCATATCACTTTCCGATGTTTGATCAATATGACGCATAACGATTTTTGCAAGAGAAGGATCAACCTTTGGTGTATAGCCATTACGCTCTGCTATCTCTTGAACAATACTGCCAAGGGTTTGCTGGTGATAGGATTGGCTTTTGGGTGTTCTATAAGACGTGTTCATAGAGGCGGCGCGCCCTGTCACGCTTAAGCTTTGTGGTGGGCTGCTTACAGAGATTTCGTCTATCAGATAGGCTCCCATATCGCGGTTTTTTCCGCCTTCATAGCCAAGTGTGACAGAAATGATTGTTCCGATAAGAGGAATATCAAGAAAGCCGTTATCACTGTCACGCGCACGGTCATCAAGCTCTATAGTGATACGATCACTTTTGTTTTCTGCTTCATCGGTAATTTCAATCGACAAAACATAATCCATAAGAGTTTTGGTGATGTCTTCTCCATTTGCCAGAACCGTGCAAAAAGGTTTCATGATTGACTGCCCCAAATTCTGATTACCGGTGTGGCTTTAGGATAGGGGAGGGTTGGCAAAACGATTGTGATTCCTGCTTTTAAAATGGGTCCATAGTCTGCAAGACCAAAATTTGCTGCATAAACGCGTTCAACAGCAAGGGCTTGTTGACCCTTTGCATAGTATCTCCAGCAAATGGCATCAACCATATCGCCTTCTTTTGTTACGTAAAGATCACTCATAGGTCTTCACCATATTCTCTCAATTTTATTGTAAATTCTTGTTTTTTTGGGGTGCCGTTATGATGAAAAACACTTTGCTTTTCCTCTACGGAAAGAATGACAAACTTACCTAAGATTTTGCCTTGACCGGTCACAAGAATGTGAGGTCCTTCATGTGCCATTTGCCGTAAATATTCGAGCTGTCTGTGACCACCTTTGAAATCTGGATAAATCACACCAGTTAAAGAAAATTCCGCATTTGCAACAGCAGGCAATTGAAGAGCAGTCTTTCGCCCCAATCGCCCTTGCTCTACCCATGGAACCCCATAAGACATATCAAGTGTTTGATAAGTTGCTGTTTCAATCGAAAAAATAAAACCACCCAAAGCTAACATCATGGTATTTAATCCGAAAGGCTAGAGGCTATGGCTAAACGTTGCTGTTTTGCATAGCGTTCAAGTGCTTGATTGACAGCGTCTCTGATTTCGTCCTTGAGACCATTTGGTACTGAAATATTGAGATTTGTAATGGTTACACGGGCGTCTACTTCAACGGGCTTATGAACCGTAATTGGCTTTGGAGCTTTAAAAGCACCTACTTTATTTGTTGCCTGCATTTGTCCTGTTTCAACGACACTTGTATTAAAACCACTCTTGCGTTTTTCAGGTGGGGTATTTGTAACCACTGCTGTATCCAGCATTCTTTTTGCCTGTGTATTGGTTTCTTCGGTAAAGGTTTTAATGGTCTGCGTTGAAGTCTTGTCTATTGAAACATTAAACCCTAACTTTTCTTTCACCCAATTAGGCATCCAACTGGTTAATTTCTTCATCATATTGCCAAAACCGTTATACAGATCATCCCATTTGCTTTTGATGCCCTCCCAAAACCCATTAATAAGATTGGAGCCTATTTCCATTAAATCGACACCAAACAGCCATTCAATGAGTTCATTGATTTTTTTCGAAATCCAAGTCAGTGGTGAAAAGTTTTTAAAGAACGTCAAGAGGTTATTGAAAACGTTACTACATAAGCTGTAAAAAGAATTCCACAAGTTGCTTATGAAGCTTACTACCGTACCCCAATTTTTGTAGAGCAAATATCCAGCTCCAACAAGGGCTGCAATACCGCCAATTATCCAGCCGATAGGAGTGGTCATGATTGCGATACCAAGCGATATAAAAGCAGAACTAACGGCAGTTATTGCTGGAATGAGTGAAGCTATAAGAACTGCCCCAACCGCGGCTAAAGATGCTGCTACCCAACCATTGAGTTTGTCCCAATATTGATAGAGGACAAAGAGCGCTGCAATGCCACCCATTAACCAACCGATAGGTGTCGTCATTATAGTATAGCCAAGTGTGACAAACGCTGCTCCCGCTGCGGCTAATGCGGCAATGAGTGGACCAAAAATGAATGAACCAAGAGCTACAAGCCCCACCTTGAAAAGGGTTATTTCACCAATCAGAGGTTCTAGCCATTGGAACCAGCCTTTAATCCTCTCTGTGAGATCACTGATGCCTTTTCTTAAATCAGAGGTAGGATTAAGCAAATCATTAAGGACTTTTTTTAAGGTTTTTGCCCAGCTCGCAACAGTTGTTTGAATGAGGTCGCGGTTTTCATCAATCAACTTTGAAAAACCGTCAATCATATCATTAATCACGGGCATGAAACGCGCGCCAATAAAGCTCGCGATACCGCCTATTTTTTTCTTAAAGGCACCAAGCTTGTCACTTAAATCTGCGGCATAGCGTGCAACATCGGCACCTATCAGCCACTTTCCTTTTCTCGCCTTTGCAAACAGCTCTTTAATGGGTGCCATGCCTTGTGCAAGCATGGTCGCCATTTCTTTACCATCGCCCCCAAACAGCAGAGCGGCAATATGCTGTCTTTGTGCTTGGCTTTTCATCTTACTCATCTTGTCGGTAATTTCTTCTAACAAGACAGAAGTGGATTTGAGTTTTCCAGAAGTGTTTTTGACAGAAATGCCAAGTGCTTCAAAGCCCATCATGCCTCTTTTTTGTCCGGCATATGCTTGTGCTGAACGCCTATTTAAAACCGCTAAGGATTGTTGAAAAAGTTCGGCAGAAGTGCCTGAATTATCGGCTGCATCACCCCATAATTGAAGTGATGCAACACTCATATTTAAATGGTGTGATGCGTGATAAAGACTATCTCCCAGATGCATGGTTTTCATGGTGAGGGCGGTTACACTTGCCACAAGACCACCACCAGCAAGCCCCAAGACACCAGTAAAGACTGAAGCACGACTTGCCGCTGTGCTAAGAGCACTTTGAACGCCATGAAGGCTTTTTGTCATGTTTTTGACAGCAGCAGAAAAGCGCGGAATACCCAAACTATGTGAGAGTGTTTTTGACAATGTATCGAATTTTTTTTGAAGATGTTTGAGAGGTGCGGTGAGTTTGTCTTCAAGAGACAATTTTACCTTTGCATCAGCAACTTTTTCACTCATTTTATCTTATACCTTTCTGCTGCTTGATTTCGCCAGAATATGAGTTCTTGCGGTTCCATTTCCATCATCTTTGAAAGGGACCAATGGAACACAATGGTAATATCGGCTATGAGTTTAGCGGCGGTTTCCCAGTCGAGGTATCCCGCCGCTTGATAAAAGACTCCAAAATCTCTCCAATGCTTGACAAGTCATTAATATCGAGTTCTCCAACCGCTTCATGTGCCCATCCAGAAAGACGTGCGATCATAGCGATTGTTTGCTCTATGCCTTCTTTTTTGTCGATTGCTTGCACATCTTTTGTTTTGGGGCGCTGTAAAGTAATTTCGGTGTGCTCTTTTCCTTCAAAAGTAACAGGTATCAATAATTTATGTGTAATGCTTGTTTGGACTGTCATTTTTATAATCCTATGTTGTCTCTATGGTCTGCGAGTTGATTGACGCCATTGAATTTTCTCACCAAGTTGAGGACATCTATCTCAACGATTTCAACGTCCTTCTGGACATATTTGAAATACTGCAATGTGAAGGTAGTTGTGGATGTTGCTTTGCTGCCCGGTTGCCATTCTGCCATTTCAAAGCCTTTGCATAGTCCTCTCATGGTAATGACAACACCTTCTGCTGGTGTGCCTTGCGCTTGCATTGAACTTCGTAATGAAATGTTGACATCGGTGCGCCCTAACAGTGCCATCAACTCTGGAGAGCAATCAGAAATGGTCATGCTAAGCGTGAGGGTTTCAAGACCAAGGTCAACTTCAATGGAGCTATCCATGCCACCGCCGCGATAACTTTCAACAACCAAACTCAAATTCGGTAGGGTGACACTTTCACATTTTGCCTGATAGGGAATGCCGTCGACAAAAATGTTAAAATATTTCAAAACTCTTGGTAAAACAGGTACGGTCATTAAAAGATCTCCTCTAAGTAATCATTCACAATGCGTGAACGGAACGTGATATGTTCTGCGGGTGTTGTGGGGGTGAATTCGACATTGAAATAGACTCTACCGCTTTCAATAGCGCTTGCTGTATTAAGCTCTAGATCAGGCGTACAGCGCCCACCAAGAATGGCGCCTTGTGCTTTCAAATCACGCAAATAGGCATTAACGCTTTCGCTTACGTCATGCATGTAGGTTTTTTTGATATTGCGGTCGACAGCCCATAGATGTCCGCGCAAAATGGCATCATTGATCATATCTGCGGTGCGTACTACGGATAAGAAAGCAAACTTTGTATCACTTGAAAGGGTGCGATTACCCCAAAGACGATAACCATTTTCGCGGATAATTGTTGTGATGTTTTGTTCGTTAAGAAGGTTAGCGCGGCTTGATCGATCACCAATGGAAAAATCAATGGGGCGTGCAATACCAACAATGCCATTGATCACTTTATTGGAAGGAGAATGCCAAAAACCGTGTGTAAAATCAGTTTTAGCAATGACACCTGCAACCGCTGTACTTGCTGGCTGTTCTATGATTTTTCCATCACGATTCACCTTTACAAACGGATCAATAAGAATGGCGCGTTTTGAATCAAAATCCTTTGCTGTGCTAAGAGCGGCTTCATCTGTTGTGTTGGGTGCATCAAGCACCACAATAGCACGCAGACGCTCTGCAATGCCAATGAGTTCTGCTGCGACGGGGTTGGCAGTCGCATCAGTTCCATTCTCTTCAATATTCACACTGGAAGGGCGCTGATGTGTAAAGCCTGGAGCAATCAGAATGCGTGGTGTTTGTCCTACAATGGATTGTGCTCCAATGAAAGCATGGACACCTTCATAAGCACCATTTGCGTTTACACCACCTAGAATATTGGTGAGTGTTGCATTTTCATTGTCACCCTCGTGCACGCGTACGACAACGACAATGGCGCCTACTTGTTTAAAAATAAGATCAAGGGCATTGGGTAGGGTGCCTTGACGCTTACCCGTTTTATCGAGTTTTGCGGCTTGTGAAAGAGAGCCTGCTACCAAAACGGGTGTGTTGAGAGGGAAGGCTTGTTCATCGGCATCGGGTGCTGTGCCAACAATCCCGATAACGGCAGACTGAACCGCGCGAAGGGGGCGGGTGCCGTCGTCAACCTCGACAACTTCAACACCGTGTAGAAAACCTGTTGCCATACTTTATGCTCCTTTAAAATATTGGCTAATGAAATGAATGGGAAAAAATAAGGGGATGATTGCTGTATTTGTTAGACTGGCATTATGATAAAAAATTATCGAAAGTTGCTTGACATTATTTCTACAATGTGTATTTTCGAATCAGGTGCTTGAAAAACACCTTAAATACCAAGCGGACAAGCTACCGAGATAGTTTATTTTCCGCACATTAAAGGCTTTGACTCATTGTATGTTACACGCATATAATGATATTGTCGGGTGTGGTTACGCTATACAATACTCTTTACGAGAAAAGCGTAACGACGGACTTGGTACCGTGTTTTTCAGCGCCCGGCACTTTGTTAAAAGTGTCAATGAAAAACGTCTATTACCAAGGAGTTCATTATGAACACACTTATAGAAATATCAGAACAGGTTATTGATCAGGAAACTGTTCAAACTGTTAATGCGCGTGAGTTGCACGCATTTTTGGAAATTACATCAAAGTTTGCAGACTGGATTAAAAATCGCATTAAAGAATGTAAATTTCTGGAAAATATAAACTTTATAACGCTTTCTAAAAATTTAGAAAACGGTGGAAAGGTAAAAGAATACCACATTACATTAGACATGGCTAAACATCTTTCGATGATAGAGCGTAATGACAAAGGACATGAAGCACGTCAATACTTTATCAAATGTGAACGGCTTTTGAAACAAGTAGCAACACCGCAAGTCGACTACTCCAAACCGGAAGCATTGCTTGGTGTTTTGAATCACTTACAAAGCCAAATCGAACAGAAAGATCATGTTATCGCTGAATTAGCACCAAAAGCAAAAGCTTTGGAAGGTTTAAAACGCTCTGATGGTTTGTTCGGTCTTATTGAAGCAGCAAAGATGTTAGAGGTGCGACCAAAGGACTTAACCGATTATTTGCGTAAACATGACTGGGTATATCGACGGGCTCCAGGGGCGCCTCTGTTACCTTATCAGGACAAAATAAAGAAAGGATTCATGGATTGTCCCGCTATTACCATTCAAAGACCGGACGGAACAGAAAAGGTGCTGCCTTCAACAAAAATCACATCCAGAGGATTAGCTTGTTTGAGAGAACAAATCCATGGAGGTGTACAATGAACACCAGTATCGACTTTTTATGTGATTTATGGATGGCTTTGTTTCAATTTTCTGATCGTGATGATGTCGAAGATAAGGCTTTTAATGCTCTGATTGAAACCATGGATGCAATAGAAAAAGCTTTGATTTTAAAACTTCAAGATGAATCACCAAATGCACTCAGAGTTCTGGCAATGATTACAAATTTTGGATCTTTAAAACCTCCTTCTATTATGGAGCCTTTGTTGAAAGCTTACGAGCCGAGTTTGAAAAATTCTGTTAAGAAAGCTGCTTAATTTAAAAACATGATTTATCTCCTCGTCTTTTAGGCGGGGAGGTGGTTAATACCGTAAAATATCTTTACATAATACATATTGTACGTATAATACGTATTATACATTAAAGATAGGATGTGCATATGAAAAAATATAGTTTTACAGATGTAAACCGCGGGGCAGGCGATATTTTAGACGAGGCTATGTCTACACCTGTAGCTTTGACAAAGCGAGGGCGTGAAAAAATCATTATGCTTCCTGTTGATTTATATCATGAATTAATAAAAGCGCGTTCTGGTGCACAATCTTTTGTTTATGCAGATGCACCTCAAAATATATTAGATGATTTAGATCGTGGTTTAGATGACATTTTGAATAGTGATGAACATGTTTAAAGCAGGGGATGTTGTTCAATATTATTATTTATCCAGTATTCCATAAAACATTATCCCTTGAGAGTGAGGAAGAGATCAAACAGCGTGAAGTGTTGGAACTTTGCTAACATTTGTTTCACGTTCAGCATGCCAAGCGTCATAATTAGCTTGCATACGTAACCATATAGCAGCTCCATCACCAAACATTTTGCCAAGACAAGCGGAAATAGAAGGAGAAACAGGTTTTTTTGCGTTCAGAATATCGTAGAGATGTTGGCGTGATATACCAAGCATCTGCGCAATTTCTGATTTTGTTTTGCCTGTTTCAGGAATAATTTCTGCTAAAACTTCTCCTGGATGAGTAGGACAACGGTTTTTATCTCTTTGTGCAGGAATGTCATTCATAACTGTATCCTTAGTGATATTGTTCAAGATCAACACGGTAAGCATTACATGAGTCAAATTCAAAGGTAATACACCATGGTCCGTTAACGTGGACAGTGTAACGAGTGGGTGAATATCCAATCAAAGAATGAAAGTTGAATCCTGGAAGATTCATATCTTCTGGTCTTTCAGAAATATCTAAACGATCAAGACGAACCATGATACGTTTTACAAGTTTCTTATCAATCTTGGATGAATTTCCCGTTTTGAATAATTCTGCCAATGTTTTGCTTTTAAACGTTTTAATCATTCTTTTATATAGCGTAAAATACTGTTAATGTCAACAAATAGCTTACATTATAAGTGCTAAAATGCAAAAAATAGTAACATCCCATTAGAAACCCTTATCGTCTAGACTTGTTTTTCTTTTCTCCACCTCATGCGTAAAGAGAAGAATAAGTGCATGGAGGGGATAAATTTGCACGTTAACATCAAGGATTTTACGACCATACCGACGGCTGTCTGATCAAATATTGCTAAAAACTTAGATCCCTTGCCATTCTTAATAAAGTGAATACGAAGTTTAAATTCTATTGTCATTTTGCTCTCCAAATTAATGAAGAGACCATAACAATCATCTACACTCTCTCATAAGCCTGACACTGTCAGTAAAAAAGGGCTTTAAAGGGGACTTTATAAGAAGAAACTATACAGTTTATAAGCCATCAGACAATAAGTGTCCGTTTAGAAACTATCATTGTTTTTTATACCTGCATAAACCATTCATTCTTTCCACAATCTTATAAGGACAGCGCCATCAGCTCCAGCGCCACTTGAAGAAGAATCGGCATGAGCACCAGCACCTCCGCCCCCAAAACCACGCCCTGCTTTTCCCGAACTATAGGAACCTTTGCCGACTCCTCCAGAGCCACCACGTGATGTATCACCTCCAGCATCGCCTCCATTACCGCTTGTTTTACTCGTAATTCCATTCGTTCCAGCATAACCATTTCCGCCTTTGGCAATTCCTGGATGTTCATCCGTTGCTAAACCAAAGTTTCCACCTGTTCCTCCAGCACCGCCATCGCCTGAATAGAAGGAAGTATTATCTTTACCAAATCCCGTGTGAGTGCTAGAAGAGTAAGTACCCCCACCACCATGTCCTCCTGTCGCCGTAATAAAATTTTTGCCAACGGTTGTTGTTCCTCCAAACCTACCTTTTACATTCCATCCAGAAACAGAATCTCCTCCTTTACCAATTGTGATATTCTCATGACCCTTTAAACTCGCTTTATAACCATACCATACCGTACAACCGCCACCGCCGCCACCGCCTCCTAAGTAATAAGAATAACCACCCCCACCACTGCCGCCGCCACCCCATGCTTGGATTTCGACTTTTGTGTTATCCGTTACCCAATCGGGCCATTGAATTTTCCCATCCTGTGTATAGAGCAATTCAGCATCAGCAAGAGCCGGCCAATTCGTGATTTTATTGGTCAAATCTTTTTTAAGACTCTTTATCTGTGCCAAGATGGCTGCATCCACTTGCGCCTTCGTATAAACAACATCACCATCAACCCTCAAAGGTCCTTTAAGCGTACTTCCACTTGTGCTTAAACTGGTAACTATTTCACCATTATGGGTGAGATTAAACGACGAATTACCCAAGATCTCCAAGTCGTCACCCATGGTGACTTTACTGGTAAATTTATTATAACTTTGCCATTCATTTGGGCTGGCTAAGCGACCATAGCTTGTGAGATCTTCATTGATCTTGGCTCTAAAATCATCAAGCCCCACGATATCTTCGGTTTTATGTTGATGCGCGCCTAATAGTGAGACAGCACTGCCAAAGGTGAAGTTATTATTGCTTGATTTATAGAGAACATAATTATTTGCGGCATCTTTTGCGCCTTCGATATCGCTTAAATCGGCAAAAGTGAAGGTTTTATCCGCTGCCATTTTGCCATTGAGAGCGCTTTCTAGATCTGCGATTTCGTTGATCGTATGCGTGTGGTGTAAAGGTGCCTTTTCGTCTACCTTTTCCTCAACAGCCAAAAGAGCTTGATCAATTTTGGTCAAGTTTTCCCGCAAGATTGGGAATTCAGAACTGATAAAACGCCCCTCTTTAGGCAATTCCATGTCGAGTTTTTTGGTTTTGGTCATCTCTGTTTTCCCATTATAATATGCCAGCGCCAAAATCACTCACCATGGACCGCGCTGCTGGTCCACCGGTAAGAGTGAGTTTGAGGCGCGCTTGTTTGGCTGTTTTGTCACTGCTCACAAATTTTCGTTCTGTCCAAAGTGGTTCAGCGAGTTGTTCTGTTTCGTCAAGTTTCAAAGGGGTGAAACCACCATCATCTAGTTGCATCTCCAGTGAAAAGGTTGCACCACCCGGTAAAAAGGTTTTGATATAGCTGGTCAACCTTGCCTTTTCCCCAAAGGTAAAAGCACGCGTGACATAGGTCGCTTCCTTATGGATCTTTCCCGCAATCAATTGAACAGGCGCAAACAAGACGGGTGAGAGCTTTTCGGTGCCTTTGAGAGGCACGAAGTTTTACTTTTTCACTGATATATTCAGTAAGGCTTAGCAATTGAAAGGGCAGGAGTTGATAAATTGTGCCATTGTTTCTTTCAATTTCAAAGATAACAGAACACTCACTTGAAGGCAATTCAATGGCTGCGCGTATTTGCAAATCAGAGCAGTCTACAAGGTCAAAGGTGCCTAAATCGACAATCTTTTCTGTTTGCCTATAGCGGGCAGCGAGCACCCGAAAGGCTAAGGCTTCATCTTGATGAGCGGTCCAGCTCCTAGCATTGACAGAAGAAAAGCGTGGTCCCGTTACATAAGGGTGACTCGAGACAAATCTTTGGTGTTCTGCATCAAAATCCCCAAGCTTTGCTAGTGAGACAGAATGATCAGCATCATCGGTTTTAATGACAAAAGCCGTTAAGCGGTCATCCATCACAAGGAGTGGTACATCATAGCGTGCTTCTGCCCATCCTGCCTTTGCGCCCTTCATAGAATAAAAGCTTTGTGCTTGAATATCGGCGGTCGGATAACCGTTTTCTGTAGTGACCAAATCAATCACCAAATCATGGTTCTCATTACCGATTTTGCAAAGATGAAAGTCAATACCGGTGATTTGCCGTGTTTCATCGGGGGTAAAAACTTGCGCTTGTGGGTCCACTTGCGTCCATATCTTCACCGTGGTGGTGCGCCGCATCACTTTCACATCAATCAGACCTTGACCGGTAAAAAGCCCCGTTGCAATGGTTCCACCTTTTCCCCTTGCCACAACGTTTTTTGTGCCAGCCGTAATATTTTGTGGAATCGTGAAAGCGCCCTCAAGGGTGCCCTTGCTATCGGCAATAAGGAGACTCTTTGGTAAAACATTCACACCATCAAAGGTAAGACTTTCCAAGATTTCGCTACTGCCAAAACCTTCAATTTTAAAGTGAAGGGTAATTTGTCTTAAAAAGTCGATTTGTTCT
>NZ_JBHIPQ010000014.1:0-5167 GCF_042196125.1 Bartonella sp. AP280QHHD
GATCAATGGGAAAATACTTCCACACAATCACACATCACGGCACGCCAAGATGTGCAGATTACTGCTGACAATGATGTGAATATGCAAGCAGCCATTGTTTCGGCGGATCGTGATGTCAACATGGATGCCGGCAATAATATCACCCTATCAGAAAGCTATGATACCTCTAACGCAAAAGAAAAGCATGAAAAGTCTTTTGCTGGTGTGACAGGCTCTGTCAATGTGGGTATTCTTGGTACAGTAAAAGATGTAAAGGATGCAGTCAAACGTTTTGGTCATGGGGATACAAAACACAAAATCGGCAATGGTCTTATTGCTGGTCTAAAAGGCTATGATCTCTATAGCAAAGGCAAAGGTCTTTATAATGGGATGAAAGGTGGAAACAAACAGTCTATTCGTGATATTGCTGATGTTTCTGCTAGCGTAACCGTGGGCTTTAAGACAGAGAAGGCAGAAGCCTCTGTTCAGACCTCTACTGCGGTAACAGGTACAATAGAAGCAGGACGCGCTGTTAATATGCAAGCCCACAAAGGTAGCATCCATGGTGTTGGAGCCGATATTATCGCTGGTACAAACCCGATGCAAAGCAATGATGAACAGAGCGGGAATATCACCATGGGAGCAGGTAAAGATATCATCTTTGAAAGTGCGCAAAATACGCAAAGCACAGAAAACCACACGCAAAGCGCTTCAATGAATATTGGGTATAGTTATGGTACCGGTGGTACAGGGTGGATGGGGAATGCTTCTTTTGGTAAAGGCAAGGGTTCCAGTGAGGAGGTTCACCAGAAGAACAGCCATATTATTGGCACCGGCACAGTTCACACAACGAGTGGTGCAAACACCACATTGGCAGGCGCCGTGGTTTCTGGAGAGCGTGTAGAAATGGAAGTAGGGGGTGATTTTACCGTTGTCAGCCGCAGTGATACGGGACAAAGTTCCAGCAAGCAAAACTCTGTTTCCATTGGTTATAATAGCCGAGAAAAGGAAGGTACAGCCACAACCAATATTTCCTTGAACAAGGATAAATCCTCTAGTGATTATCATAGTGTTGTGGAACAATCAGGCATCAAAGCGGGTGATGGTGGTTTTAAGATCAACGTTAAAGATAAAACAACGCTGACCGGAGGTATTATTGAAAGCACCGCGCCGGCAGAAAAAAACAGCCTGACCACAGGAAGCATTAGTACCAATGATATCAGCAACAGTGCGCATGCTCAAGCCAGCAGTCAAGGTTTAAGCATTTCGGCGGGTGGTCCGATGTATCAGGGCAAATATGGTGTCGGGAAAAACATTGCTAAAAATGTCTTAGATCATTCAAAAGCTAAAGATTCAGAGGAAGGATATACCAAATCCGCTATCAGCAATGGCACTATCGTCATTACTGATGAAGCAGGGCAGAAGGCGTTGACAGGACAAGACGTGGAACAAGCCATAGCCTCCCTTAATCGGGATACTGCTAGCGCCCATAAGGGTGTACAACAGCTCGATGTAGGCAAGCTGGAACAAATCGTCCATGAAAACCGCGAAATGGCAACGCAATTGTTGGAAGAAGGGTTTAAATACAGCGATGACTCCTATAAAACCATGTTTATCAAAGAGCACCCCATTGCCGTGGTCGACCGTGATGAAAAGGGCAATATAATCTATAAAAAAGATGAAAATGGGGAGCCTATAGAAGACGCTCGTGGACAAAAAATCCCCAAGTTCCATTATTTAACGGATGAAGAAAAGCAGCATTTGCAAGAAGGCTCTGATGGCAAAGTGCATGTGTCCTTTAATGGCATCTTTACGCCACCCTATGAAGCTGCTGTTTATGCAGAGCAACATGCGGAGAATAAAAATGAACCGCTTTATTTTGTTGTGTTCCCAGAAGCTGATTCTGCTATCTCAGAACTTCTAGTCGCGGGCTATCAAAAGTTTATGGAAAATAACTTTTGGGGTTTGACCAATTCCACACAAGAAGCAAAAGATTTGATGTATAGCTATGGTCTTACAGGATTAGAACTTTATGGACATAGCCGTGGGACGATGACATTGGGGAATATGCTGAATTCTTTCAAACAAGAAGGTGTTCACGGTATAGCCAACGAAAACACGACTATCAATCTCTATGGACCAGCCTTTAATGTTTTAGTTGCATCCGGTCTGTTAGGTTATGTGAGTGACGGCAAACAAACCATTGTTGGCTTTGATGGGAATAGATACGACTTTGTCAGCAGAATTATTGGCGGCAATGGCTATACTTACGAGACAATACCTGCTGGCAGTAACTGGTGGAAAGAATGGTGGAGAGTGATCATGAATCCCATAAGCTCCCATACCTGTCTTGGAGATGCGGGTCAAAAATGCCAAAAAAGGTATGGCTCATCTCATTTAAAACAAAAACCTTGAATTAAATCATGGAGGAAAAAATGAAACAAACTTTAAAATTATTAAGCGCTGTAACTTTGTTAAGTATAGCTGGATGTCAGTTTAATAAAACTCCTGGAGGATATTTGAGCGCGTGGGAGAAAAATGGTGTTACTGATTTTACTGAGGTAGGAAAAGCCTTATTAGAATGTGGAATGCCAACCCCTTATGATAAGGATCCAGAAAATAGAAAGTTAAGTTTAAATAAAAAGGCGTTTATTGATTCTTGTATGGTTCAATCAGGATTCCGCTATAAAGATACAGAGGCAGGAACGTGGTGTGAGAATTTTCAAGGAAAGAATCTTCCGGCTTGTCGTCCAGGTGCTGTCATACCACAGCGCAGTGTCAAGAAGCGCTTAAACAGCCCTTTTTGTAAAAAATATAAAAATAGTCGCAAATGCCAACCTTAAGTGTTTCTATTGGTGATGATCAACAATCCCTTATCCTTGCTTTTGCTTGGAATGGCGCGATTGTTTTCTCAACCAATCATCTCAATATTGTTCACCGTTGTTTTAAGCAGCGGTGACAGGAAATATCAACAGGCTTATGAGCTTTTTTATTGTAAATAAATCCATTGAAAGAGGGGAATAATGAAGAAAATCTTAAAACTATTGAGTTGTATAGCTCTGTTAAGTATCACTGGATGTGTTAACTCAATTCCCTCACTTTCTCCAGCATTATGGAGAAATAAAATACTTTTAGAATGTGGAGTACCGGACTTTAATAAGGTTGTGGCGCTAGATTTGAATCAATTTGCCAGTATTGAAATGTGTATGGCGCAATCAGGTTTTCGCCCTAGCTTTACAATACAAGATTGGTGTGAAAATCATAAATCGGACAACCTTCCCATATGTCGTCCTGGTGCTGTCATGCCTCAGCGAAGTGTTGAGAGACGCTTAAATAGCCCTTATTGTAAAAAACATTCAGAACAACTTGAATGCCAGCCTTAAGTCTTGCTTAAGCAGAGAAAGCCTTGTCCGTTCTTACGTGACAAGGTTTTCTTTTTATGCCGCGTCGTTATAACGTTGCTGTTTTGCTTGCTCGATGACATTCAAAAGATCCGATTGTAACCAACGCGATAAAAAACCAAATTTTAGGGGTTTGGGGAGAGAGCCATTAGTTACATGACGGCGAAATGTTGAGACACTCATATGAAGCAATTTTGCACTTTCACGGTCTGTTAAAAGAATATCATTTTCTGTCATATTAAAATCCTTTCACTATAAAAATGGTAACAAATCATAACCATTTATTAACCACATTTTTGTTCATTTTTGAAGGTATTTTATTTATAGAAAACAATATTTATCATATAATTTCTGATGTAATACGTGATGAATCTTATTGAGAAAGAATGAGAGACAAGAGAGCTAAAGTTATCCACAGATAATGGGGTTATTCACCCCATATTTTAGGTCTGACCCGTGACATAAGCCGCCCATTTATCCATATAAACACGGCGCTGTTCTAGATAGTCCGTACGACGATAAGCACGCTCTACTTGTCCTCCGACTGTATGACTTAGAATAGTTTCAGCGACCTCATAGGGGGCATCGGTTGTTTCTGCTAGCCAATCGCGTAAACTAGAGCGAAAACCATGGGGGCAAGCTTCAATTTTATTTTTTCTCATATACGCCGCCATCATCGTATGTGAAAGAGGATCACGACCGGTAAGTGAAAAGATGAAATCACTTTTAGAGATACAGCGGGCTTGTTCAATTACTTTTATTGCTTCAGATGATAGGAGCACGCGAAACTCTGTTGTGGCATCACGCTTGCCTTTCATATTCTCAGCAGGGATTGTCCATATATCACCTTCAATCTGATCTTCACGAATATGACGTAAAGGATTGGTACGAACACCTGTCAGAATAAGCAAACGCAAAGCCAGTTGTGTTATGGTTGATGCTTCACAGAGTGTTTTATAAAAAGCCGGCACATCTCTCCAATCCATGGCTGGTAAGCTTTGTTTTTTATGACGTTGTTTGCCTAAGAGAGCTTTTGCTTTTTCTACAGCTTGTAAATCAACATCTACACCTAATGCAGCCGCATGTTTGAGACAAAGATTAAGACGTATCAATGCTGTTCGAGCAATTACAGCCTTTGTATGCCAAATGGGAGAAAGGGTATTGCGTATCTCTGTTTGGGTAATCTCTGAAACGGGTAGACAGCCTAATTTAGGGAGAATATGAAGTTTTAAGGGTGAAAACCAGTTTCCATTTTTACCATCCCCTTTTAATTNGGTAATCTCTGAAACGGGTAGACAGCCTAATTTAGGGAGAATATGAAGTTTTAAGGGTGAAAACCAGTTTCCATTTTTACCATCCCCTTTTAATTCAGCTTTACGACTTTCAAAAGTATCCAAAGCAATATCTTTTAAATAATGAAGATTACGCATTGCTTCACGCTTTTGTTTATTGCGTTCTTTAATGGGGTCACGACCCTCATGCAAAACAGAACGCCATTGATTTGCCAATTCACGCGCTTTTTTTAAAGAAACATGTCTTAATGCACCCAAGCCCATTTCACGACGGCGTCCATGAATGGTATAACGATAAAGCCATTGAGCACCCCCATCTTTACGCTTATGAAGTAACAAGCCGGCACCATCATTATATTTGCCAGCCCCCAATGTTGCGACAGATCTTGCATTAAGACGGTTCATAAGAGCCATTTTTAGTCCTTTCTTATATAAATTTTACCCACACACCAGCCCCGCTTTTGACGTGCAAGCAAGTGATATGAATTGATTCAA
>NZ_JBHIPQ010000015.1:0-8082 GCF_042196125.1 Bartonella sp. AP280QHHD
CATCTCAAAGGGGAAAACCCATCTCAAAGGGGAAAACCCATCTCAAAGGGGAAAACCCATCTCAAAGGGGAACTAAAAAACTGTGAAAGCGTTTAACAGTGAAGAAGCCCCTAGGCTGACAAATTGGAGTCCGCTCTGTCAACCTGTCATTTGGAAAATAATTGATGAATCCCCTTGTTTTTATCCTCTTATTAGTTTCATGTACAGATGATTTTAATAGTTGCTATTCGAACAATACAATGGTTAAAATCTATCCCACGGCTCAAGCTTGTGAACAGGCCATGGTCCCGTCCACAAAAAAGTTTGCACTTTATGGACAACAAATTTTTGCTCAATGTATAAACGTACAACCCAGTTTACATCAACAAGAAGTAAACTTGATCTGGTCTGTAACAAACCATGGAAATTTCCTGCTTAAAAGCCAAAACGTAAAGGACAAGCTGTCTACAGTACACAAAGAAGATATTTTACCAACATCGCTTCCTCTTTTACATTCTTCTTCCACAAACCTCTTGCACAAAAAACTTTAAAAGCATAAACCCATCAGATCTCAAAAAAAATAATCAATGAAAGACATGATGGATAATAAGCGAATGCACCCTTCAAAAGACCATCACACAGAGCAAAATTCTCTGCCTCAAGATCTCCCTTTAGACCCTGCCGTAGAACGAGTGAGAAAAAAACTTATGGGTTTAATGATTATTTCCGTTTTAATAACGCTTTTCCTTATTCTAACCGTACTGTTTTTAATTGTTTATAAAGTGATAAAAACCGGATCAGCGCCAAAACAAACAGAGCTATCTTCCTCTCTCAGCAAAAACCCACACGTTATCCATCATACGCTCTCTCTACCGGAAAAAACACAGATTTTGTCGCAAAGCCTCTCAGAACACAATATTGTACTGAAAGTTTTAACCCCTGATGGACAAACAAAATTTATGATTTACAATTATCATACCGGTGCACTTGTCTCCATTCTTTCTGTTGAAACAACAAAAGAGAGAGCGAAGATAATGCCTCATTAAGAAAACTAACATCAATAAGCGCTGACATAGCATTCTGAAGGTTTAAACATTTTCTGCAAGCCGGCATTATCACACGCTTTACCAACTCGTGGATGTTGCCCACAATCCTTGGCGCTAGAGAGAGTTCATAAGAGCCATTTTTATTCCTTCTTATACAAATTTATCTACACGGGCTCTCCCCGTTTGCAACGTGCAAGCGAATGGTTTTTGTTGATCCAACATGGAACAAATTTGGAAATGAGAGAATTCTAGGGGTTTAGGGGCCCTCACCTAACATTCAAAACAATGAATTATTATTATAAATTAATGTGATAAGTCTTAAATATCCACCACACGGGCGACGGCGCGTTTTTTACTGTATCCCCTCACTTAAATCTTGGAAAAGAAGAAACCTTTCTGTCAACGCATTCCCATTTTAAGAAAATGACATCACTTGGGAAAAGCTAATAAACGTGCAAGAAATACCTCTTCTTGAGTGCAAAAATTCAACATATTAATTTATAGTGATGATTTATTTTGCATGTCAAATGAGAACCTCAAATACTGTAAGATTCTCCCTTTCAAATCTGTTCGTAAAAAACTGAATCAAAATCATTTCCTCACATATCCCAGCAAGGAAATGGATGAATAAAATACCTCTTATGAATGATCAGGTATCAAAAGAAGAACTGTTGCAACATTGAAAATTAAAGCAATAACGCCCAGTTTACATCTTTTATTAAGCAAAGATAACCGATGGATTTCACATGATAGAATTCATGAACACCAGTGCGAAATGGGCATGAATACATTGAATATAAGTGTGAATTAAATAAAACAACGACATTGCGTTCTTCATAAAAGAACTGCCTCTTAAAATACACGGATGTGGTTTTCTCTGTATTCCCTCACTTAAATCCCAGCAAAGAGGCAATCTTTTCTGTCAACAGCCTTCGTTAAGTCTCAATACAGCCCCGTGAACATTCAAGGAAAGTGCAAGAAGCTTCTTGAGCATATTATAATTTACTATCATGATACCAATAACATCACCACAAGCGCTTATACAGCACCCTTCAGGTTTAAACATTTCCCTCTGCCTCAAGATTGACCACTTGAGCGACGACGCATCTTCCCCTGTATCCCCTTACTTAAATCTCAGCAAAGAGGCAATCTTTTCTGTCAACAGCCTTCGTTAAGTCTCAATACAGCCCCGTGAAAACTCAAGGAAAGCGCAAGAAGCTTCTTGAGTATATTATAATTTATTATCATGATACCAATAACATCACCACACAAGCGCGCTTACACAGCACCCTTCAGGTTTAAACATTTTCCTCTGCCTCAAGATTGACCACTCGGCGACGGCGTGGTTTTCTCTGTATCCCCTCACCTAATCCAGGCAAAGAAGAATCCTCTTTTGTTGCTGTTTTTGTTGCTGTTGATGCATCTCCATTGCTAGAGCTTTCTGCTGTTGTAAGTGAAAGCTCAAGAGATGATTCATCTTGAGTCCGTACAGTACGTCGACGAGGAGAACGACGTATTTTTTTGACAGGTTCAACATTTTTCTCAGAGAGGCAGTGCTCTTGATCTGTTTTTTCATCCGATAGAGCCTCTAAAGCGTTTTCACGCGCATCCCCATTTTGCGCTTTATCATATTGGCCATTGCCATTTTTTTGCGACGACATTTGTAATACATCTGTATCACCCTCGACAGCATCCTTTTTTTCACCATCAAGATTTATTTCACCGCATTCTTGCCCATTGTTTTCATCACGATTTTCGTTTTCATCACCACGATTTTCATCACGCCGAACCGATTGAGACATTTGCCCAGCTGCTGCTAAAATAATACGCAAATAGTGCTCGGCATGTTGTAAATAATTTTCCGACATAACACGATCACCTGCACCTTGTGCATCACGCGCAAGGCTTATGTATTTATCGGCAATTTGCTGAGCATTCCCGCGAATTTTAACATCCGGACCGCTACTTTCATAATTGCGAGACAACGGATTAGGACCGCGACGATTATTATTGTTATTACCATTATTGTTATTATTGCGACCGCGTACCCGTCTATTTTGTTGTGGCCTCATCTTTATCCCTTTTTGGAGTGTTTGTCTTATGTGTGTCTTAATTGACGCTTCCTCATTACATTATCTTTTGATAATGCTGATCATGTTTAACATACGATTATCAAGCTATCCGCGTTTATTTCACTCAAACGAACCCTACTGATATTGATAAAAGCATATATTTTCTTGAAAATCACAAAACAGCAGGGAAATCGTAAATCAAAAATTCCCTTTTTCTCTGTCAAACAGCAGAAACCTAATGATGTTCACGTAAAATGCCAAGTGTTTTTTTTAAAATAAACCATATTTCACTAAAAAAATAATTATCTTGTGGAAAACAAAAAGGAAAACACACATATAACACACCCGACAAAGAAAAAATTCCTGCCAGAGAATAGTAGAAGCTTCCTTTTTTGCTCTAAAACCACCGCTCCTAAAAACGCCGATATTCTCTACCCCCTCGTGCATTTAACTCACAAGCACTTCCATCCCAACGAGTCACTGCGCGAACCTCTTTATTTTATAAATATAGCCTCTCTTCATCGCTAAAGCAACCCCTTGCGAGCGATAATCCACGATCGCCTCACAAAACCTCTTAACTTTTATAGATAGATTAACACGAAGTATTATTCAAGCCCTATAATCACCAAGAGATCAATCTTCTTTCCCAAACAAGTCAATGATACTATCAATTTTTATTTTAACCCATAGAGTTTTTAAGTTAATCACAGTTTTTATTTATAACAAATTGAGCTTAAAAACAAAATATTTAAATACAAAAAAATATCAAATTATGAAAAAAACGACCAATATGTCACACTTTTTTAAAAATCAGCTTCTTCTCAAAAAAATACCCTCCTCAAAGCCTATCAATAAGAATGGCCTAACGTATTTCCTTACTTATCTTTTCTGATAAAGAAAACTAGAATTATAAAACAAGCACATTTTTAAACCCAGCACAGCGCTTTACGCATGAAGAAGCCGTAAATGTTTATAAAAGGAATGTTTTTTACTCATTTTTGTCATGTCTATTGACTTACACCCTCAAAGAATGAAGGTTCTCAAATCACACTGGTCTGTTAACAATGAAAATACTTATAAAATTCATACACTAAATTGATTTGTAATGATAATTCATATTTTTTGTGTTGAGTAAGAAAATTAATACCGTAGGATTTTTCATCCTCAATCTGTTTGCTGTTGAATCAATCTCTTTTTCTTGCATGTTACATGTGGGAAAACCTGCGTGGAGTAAAAACGATAAAAAGACTAAAAGTGCCTCTTATGAACCGTCTCTAAGGCTAAAGGGTTGTCGAGAGCACCATTGGGAGCGAGCAAAGTGTGAGATAGTACCGGCTTATTCTTTGTTTAAACCATAAAGATGAACTTGCTTTATAAATTTTATACATTTCATGATGGTTTTACCATTATACCATTCACCAAAACCATCACGAAATGGATTTCCCACACTCGTTATTTCCCTTAAAAAAGCGCAACAAATCCTCCTGAAACTCCACCACGCCCCCTTAAACATTTCAAGGAGGCCATCCATACCTTATGTCGCCACACCTTAAATAAGAAGTGCGATATAACAAGATAAATAAATCAAGCTGCTATTGGTCATGAGGCAGATAGTCATTTAAGAGGCTTTTATCTTTTTATCAAAATTCGCATCCTTTTAACTTTCCATATAAAAACTTAAAAGTAATTGCGCCTTTTGCCTGTTTTATTTTCTCTTTCATTCAGAAAACAGTCTCGTAAGAGAAAATAATTTCCATCCCCAGGACGGACCCTCGTCAAACATTGTTTTTTAGCACTATCAGAAAGCTTATCCCACATTTCACGAATAGCAAAATAGGCCTCACTTTCCAAATTAAGACAATGCTGATAAACCTCTCTTTTCATATCGGGCATAACGGAGGCAGAAATTTCCTTGCAATATACGCGTAGATCAAAAACAGGAATAACCAATTCAACGGGTGCTTGTTGTGTTACTTTTTTATGAGAAGAAAAATAACTAACCACCTTTGCAACAACAAAACACAAAAACACTATACAAAAAAGTATTATGCAAACAAAAGCAATCTTGCGATATAATCTTTTGAAATAAGCCTTTTGTCTTGCTCGGATTCTTTTTTCCATAAAGATTGTACCCTTTAATATCCCAAGAGAAGCTTTTACAGCAAAAAATGATAGAAGTATCTGTGTACACAATACAGGTTATAGCCGCAAACGATCAAGACTCTTATGTCAAAAGACTCTCTTTTTTACCGTATCATTCTTATCGTATATAATTCTTATGAAACACTTTTCTCATGCCCTTTATGAAAAAATAGGGCTGATGATTTTCTCTCACCACTTTTAAAGACGAAGATTCTTCATCCATGCGGATCTATAAACAATTCGTCTTTGTTAAGACATGTCATATTGATTTATAAAGAATATTTATTGTTTTACATGTTGAATGAGAAACCCGAACACCATAGGATTCTCTCATCCGAAGTTTGTTTTCTATTGAAACAATCAAAACCATGTTGCTTACAAGTTACAAGCGGAGCTAGCATGTGGATTAAAAACTGTATAAGAAAGGCATATGGCTCTTATGAAGCATCTCACGAACCAAGGCTGTCGTAAATATTGGGAGCTAGAAAATACAATAATGGTGCGGGCTTGCCTCTACATAAGCGTAAAGATGGGAGTGCTCAATGGATTTACCGTTATTCACCACACAAACACTTCATATATATAAAATCTTATACGCCTTCTATTACCGCCCCCTCAAAAAGCAGTCGCTAAAACAAGATAAGAGATTATAGATGTAAAACTCCTAACAAAAAAGAATGGACTTTCTAATCGAGATCAACAAACACTGTTAAAGACACATTTGCATTTTTGACCATGCTGGCATGTATGATAATGGCCCTTCAAATGCGCCACCATTTTATGCTTCACCTCATATCATTCTCCGTCAAACAATCACAAAGATTCTTTAACTATTCAACGCCCCCCAACCAAAGCAAAGAAACCAAACCCAGACGCCTGCATTTTTATTTGAATCTTCCCTATTGGGATAAAACACACAAGAATTTAAAGATTTCACTGCAAAATGAAATCACAAAATACAATAATGAGAAAAATATCCAAAGCCATCTCAATAACAAATATATAGCGCCCCTGTTATTAGAAAGTAAAAAAAGCCGCACCATTTAAAGGCGCGGCTTATGAATAGAGATATAACTAAATAAAATACAAAAGAAATCAATAATAAATACTTATACACAAAACGTATAGTATTGCAAGCTTTTTAATTATATTTATAAAAATATCCAAAAAGAGTATAAATAATGATACATTCGTATTGAGGAGAGCTGTTTATAACAATACACTTTCTAAAATAAAAACGTATCAAATAAATCAAAATACTTTGTAGCTTTATCTCAATATAATCCATGAAAAAACACACATGATTTAAGTCCATAATTATAATAAGACCCGTTCTTTTACGCTTGTAAAAGCTGGTTTTTCTTAACTTACATTCACCACTTCAAAAGATGAAGATTCTTCACCCAATCTGATTTATCAACAGCCCAGATTGCAGTGGGGTCCATTTGGCTTTCTCACATGTGATTGATTTAAACTTAAAGCTCAACAAATAAGCCTGCCTTAAATATTTGCCACGCCCTTTAAAAAACACTTTTTGTATCATGGAAGCTCTTACAAAGAGACTTGCCTTATATCATCACACCTGAAAGGACAGTCTTTACAGCATAAACAGGATAAGACAAATCAACAACCGCTTGTACAATCTTGTCTGATAAGAAAACAAGTGAAACGTTAGCCTTCAAGCCTGCTCCAACAGTACAGCATTTCTCTTCTTTATAAGAAAAAACACAACGATACGCATGATTTTTTTATAGGCATTTTTCTGCTTTTGTCCTTTTGGCAATTAACATTTTCTTTTTATGGGATTTTTAACAAATTAAAATTGCGATGAACTGCACTTTTTCTCTTTTAAAAAAGCGTAAAAACCGCAAATTATTTATAGAGTTAAAATCATCAAACGCTCTATCCAAAAGCTTTTTAAAATGATTGCACGATTTTTTATCTTTTTAAAGCTTCTTTTGCCATGCGTTTCTATTTGGGCATGGCTCCTTGCTCTGTAGGCTTTAAAAACTTACCCTTAGATTTCAATATGCGCCCTACTCTCCCCAACAACGCATGATCAACTTATCCAGCAACAACGCTTCTCTATCAATTTTTACCCTTTTTTAACATCTCAAACAGAGTGCAATTCCAATCCCCACCGAAGATATAAATCAGGTTTATCTCATCTATAGCTTCAACCCATACATATTGTTATGATCACTCTTTTCTATTTTTCCTTATCTAACAAAGAAGAAATCTCTCTAGAATGCTCAACACTGATGTTTTGAGTAACACTACTGTGTATTTCTAGCGGCTTATGTGCTGTAAATTTTGAAATAAAAGAGCTGTAGTCTATTTTTGGCGCCTCGTATATTGGAGAAAAAAATATGTCTCCAACGGACGATGATTCTGTTTTAATTTCTGGTGCGCTCACAAAACTGTTTGGTGTCGTTATTCCACCACTCACAACACTATTAATACTGTCTTGCTTCTCTTCTTTCTCATTTTTTTTCTGTTCGACATTGATAAGATCTAGAGCATTTAATTTTTTTTCTAAAGCATCCATGCGCTTTGCAATTTTTGTAATATCTTCATATGCTTTCTTCAACAATGCGTTTAAAGGAGCATGTCCCATTCTTCCGCTAGCATAAAGAACCACACGAATACATTCCGGATCATCAATATCAGAAATAGAAAATGGAAAAAGTGCCATTATATCCCCCTTTTTGATAAGCTAAACGCGTATTAAGCATTTGCATATCTTTTTCCGTTGTACGGCTCTTGCATTTCTCAGAAAACCTCAGAAAACCTCAGAAAACCTCAGAAAACCTCAGAAAACCTCAGAAAACCTCAGAAAACCT